>JAYKGU010000096.1:0-5748 GCA_035285585.1 Synechococcales cyanobacterium | reverse complement strand
GATGGGCAGCGATACGTGGCGCGGCTGATGTCTTCGGTCTTGCCGTCCCCGGAAGTATCCTCCCATGTAATAGGAGATTCCCAGACTGTGCCTGTCCAGCCCAATGCTACCTACCTGATTACGGGAGGGCTAGGGGCACTGGGATCAAAGGTCGCCCACTGGCTGGTGGAGCAAGGAGCAAAGTCCCTGGTGTTAACCGGACGGCGACAGCCATCCCCGCAGGCGCAGGAGGCGATCGCCCAACTAGAGCAGGCCGGAACCAAGGTAACCTTCCTACAAGCAGATGTCGCCTCTGAGATAGATGTTCAGCAAGTTTTGGAAACTATCAAAGCAGCCTTGCCACCGCTGCGCGGCGTAATTCATGCGGCGGGCGTGCTGGATGATGGTATTTTGCTTCAGCAAACCTGGGAACGATTTGCGCCGGTGATGGCCGCCAAGGTTCAGGGAGCCTGGAATTTGCACCGCCTCACTCAGAATCAACCGCTAGATTTCTTTGTCCTATTCTCTTCCGCAGCAGCACTTTTGGGTTCCCCAGGGCAGGGGAATTACGCGGCGGCCAACGCCTTCATGGATGGCCTTGCCCACTACCGTCATAGCCTGGGATTGCCCGCCCTCAGCCTCAACTGGGGCGTCTGGAGCGAGTCGGGGATGGGAGCCACCCTTGATAGCCGCAGTCAGGCCCGCTTGAAGGCCCAGGGAATTCAGGCGATCGCCCCCCATCAAGGTCTGGAGGTATTGGCGCAAACCCTGGGGCAGAGTGTGGCCCAGCTTGGGGTATTGCCCTTTGACTGGTCTGTGTTTCGGCGGCAGTGGCCAGCGGGACAGGAACCCCCTTTGCTCGCGGCCATCCTGGAGACTGCGATCGCCCCGACTCTAATCGCTCCCTCAACGCTTGAGCTACGCCAGCGCTTGCAGACAGCCAGCCCCGGCGATCGCTCCCTGCTCCTATCCACCTACCTCAAGCAGAAAGCCGCCCAGGTTCTTAGACTACCGGAGGTGGAAATTAATTCGTCGCGATCGCTCCACGAAATGGGCCTGGATTCCTTGATGGCAGTGGAATTGACATCCCTCATCCGTGAAGAACTTCAGGTGGAGCTACCCATTCGCGCCCTGATAGAAGATCCCAGCCTGGATACTTTGGTGGCGCTGATTGCTGAGCAGTTGGGTTCCGACAGTCCCACGGCTAAGGCGAAGGGCAGTGAAGGGCTGGATCTAGGTCGTGAAGCGGCTCTGGATCAGACTATCTGCCCCGATCGCGCCTCCATGGTAGCCGTGGATGAACCATCGGCCATTCTTTTGACGGGGGCAACGGGCTTTCTGGGGGCTTTCCTGCTTCAGGAACTTCTGGATCAAACCCAGGCCGAAGTCTTTTGTTTGGTGCGATCGCCCGATGTGGCAACCGCGACCCAGCGGCTGCACAACAATCTCAAAGCCTACGGACTGTGGCAGGCTACTTATACGCCTCGAATCGTCCCTGTTCTGGGAGATTTGGCCCAGCCCCAGATGGGCATCGCTCCGACCCGGTTTGATGAGCTAGCCGAACGCATTGATGCCGTCTACCACAACGGAGCGCTGCTCAACTACGTTTATCCCTATGCCAAATTCAAGCCCATCAACGTGTTGGGAACCGAGGAAGTCTTGCGGTTCGCCTGCCAGACAAAGCTCAAGCCCGTCCACCATGTTTCCAGCGTCGCCGTGTTTGAGTCTTCGGCCTACTATAACCAGCGGGTGACGGAGGCCGACCCCATCGATCGCCACGAAGATATCTACCTGGGCTATTCCCAGAGCAAGTGGGTGTCGGAAAAGCTGGTGCAAATTGCCGGACAGCGGGGTATTCCGGTGACCATTCATCGCCCACCCTTGGTCTCAGGCCACAGTCAAACCGGCGTTTGGAACACCGAGGGCTTTCTCTGTCGGATGATCAAGGGCTGTATCCAGATGGGCAGCATCATGGCCGACCTGGATCTCTTCCTGGATCTGTCCCCGGTGGATTACAACAGTCGGGCGATTGTCTACCTGTCGCAACAAAAAGCGTCCTTGGGCAAAGCCTTTCACCTGCAAAATCCCCATCTACTCCACTGGAATGAATTGACGGAATTTATTTGCTCCCTGGGCTATCCGGTGCAGCGGGTTTCCTACGAAGCCTGGCAGGAACAGCTCAGCCATGAGCGGCAGAACCCCCTCTATCCACTCCTGCCTTTCTTCCGCCACCAGTGGTCTAACGGTCTCACCTACATTGAGCTGAATGAGCAGGGTTACCGGCCCTTGATCGGCTGTGAAGCAACCCTGGCAGCCCTCAGCGGCAGCGGCATTGTCTGTCCAGCGCTTGATGCCCAACTGCTTTCCACCTATTTTTCCTACTTCATCCACAGTGGTTTTTTACAGGCTCCCAAGGTTGCGGTTGCTGGCTAAATCAAACCATAGACGTTAAATTGTTAAAGCAAGGAATTAGAAAATGACGGCTCAAAATAAAACTCTGGCATTTCTAGTCACGGCATTTCCGCCGGAGGTAAGCGGTTCAGCCCACTTTAATTGGGCACGCGCCCAGTGGTTTGCGGAGCAAGGTTATCGTGTCATTGTGTTTGCGCCTGACTGGGATCAGCGAGCGGAATCGGCGCAATTCGGGAAGCATTTGCAAGTCGAGCGCTACCGTTCCCAGCCCTGGATTCCCTATAAAATGACCTACGTTCCCACGGTTCAGGCAGCGAAGGAAATTAGTCAAAAGATTGACCACTACCGGCCCGATCTGATTGTCATAACCGATGTGGAGCGCTATTTCCTATTAAGTGCATGGCAACTGCCGGGACGCCGCTACGCCAAAGAAAATCGGGTTCCTTACCTGGCTGAATACCACACGGACGTCTACAATTTTTCCGCCACCTACCCTGGCTGGCAGTGGCTGCGGTCGGTGGTGCGCCAGTCTCAACTGCTGAGCCAGCTCTACCATCGGCTCGATGCCACCATTTGCCCCAGCGGTGCAGCCAGCCGGAGCTGTCAGGAAATGGGCGTTAAAAATACTCGGGTCATCCCATTTTTTGGCACCGATATCTCCACCTATGGGCCAGAACGGCGCGATCGCCAACACCTAACCCCCTGGCTAACCCCCCAGGAGCACGACCATCAAACCATCATCTTTCTGGGACGGCTGGGCTTTGAAAAACGGGTGGATCTGCTCATTGAAGCCTTTGGTCAACTGAAGCAACGCCAGCCTAAAGTCTCTCTATTCATCGTCGGGGATGGCCCTGCCGAAGTGGTGGATGCCCTCAAGCGCAAAGCAGCCCCCATTGCAGACATTCATTTTACGGGATTTCTCATGGGAGAAACCAAGGCCAATGTGCTGGCATCCTGCGACTTATTTTGCAGCCCTTCCCCCTATGAAACCTTTGGCCTGACGGTGGTGGAAGCGATGGCCTCTGGCGTTCCGGTGGTGACGGTGGAAAGTGGTGCGGTAGCAGAATACTTGATCGACCAGAAGAATGCCTACCTGGTGCCCCCGGATAGGGTGATGGAATTGAGCGATCGCCTCGAATTTGCTCTCCAGAGGGACAACACCACCCTGATTCAGCAAGCCCTGCAGAACGCTAAGCATTACTCGGTAGAGCAAGGCTGTGAAAATCTACACCACTACTATCAACAGCTATTTAGCATGTCCGAAAGTAGCCGGATCGCTGTCCCCATCTTGAACTCACTGCCGTCAGGTGTGAGCCGCTGAGCCTGCCGTTTTCCCTTTCTCATCTTCTTTGCCAAACTGGAGCCAGACAACAATGGTTGAATTAAAGCGAGTGGTTGTCACGGGTTTGGGAGCCATTACCCCTTTAGGCAATACGGTGCAGGACTACTGGCAAGGTCTCCTGCAAGGGCGGAGTGGCATTAGCTCGATTACCCACTTTGATGCTTCTCGCTTACCCTGTCAGATTGCTGGCGAAGTCAAAGGCTTTGATCCCTGTGACTATGTGGAGCGGAAGGCGGCGAAGCGCATGGATCGCTTTGCTCAATTTGCCGTGTGCGCCAGCCAACAGGCTTTGGCCGACGCGCAATTCACCGTTACCGATAGCAACGCCGATGACGTGGGGGTACTCATTGGTTCGGGGGTAGGGGGCATCAAGGTGATGGAAGACCAGCAGACCACCTATTTGAACCGTGGGGCCGATCGCTGTAGTCCGTTCATGATCCCGATGATGATTGCCAACATGGCGGCAGGGCTGACTGCCATCCACACCGGAGCCAGAGGCCCCAATTCCTGTACGACAACTGCCTGCGCCGCCGGTTCTAACGCCATTGGGGAAGCCTTTCGCATGATTCAATATGGTCACGCCAAAGCCATGATTTGCGGTGGCACCGAGGCAGCAATTACCCCTCTATCGGTGACTGGCTTTGCCAACGCCAGGGCGCTGTCCACTCGCAACGGGGAACCCACCAAAGCCTCGCGCCCCTTTGATCGCGATCGCGACGGCTTTGTCATGGGTGAGGGAGCGGGGATTTTGATTTTAGAGGAACTCCAGCACGCCCTCGATCGCCACGCTCGCATCTACAGCGAAGTCGTGGGCTACGGGCTGACCTGTGATGCCTACCACCTCACTGCACCACCCCCCGGAGGCAAATCTGCTGCCCGCGCCATGGAGCTGGCTTTGAAGGAGACGCAACTATTTCCCAGCCAGGTTGGCTACATCAATGCCCACGGCACCAGTACGGCGGCCAATGATGTAACGGAGACAATGGCCATCAAACAGGCGCTGGGCCACCATGCCGCCCAGGTGGCCATCAGTTCCACCAAGTCCATGACCGGGCACTTGCTGGGGGGATCGGGGGGCATTGAGGCGATCGCCACGATAATGGCCATTGCCACGGACCAAATTCCCCCCACCATCAATCTGGAAAATCCCGACCCCGCCTGCGATTTGGATTACGTGCCCCGGTGCAGCCGTTCCCAGCCCATTGAAGTAGCCCTTTCCAATTCCTTTGGGTTTGGTGGACATAATGTATCACTGGCGTTTAAGAAGCTGCAAAGCTTTTGATTGGCTGTAGAAAATCTCACCACTTTGGAGCGACTGCCATGACTGGGCTACTCGACCGCAATTCTAACCATGCGTCTACTTTAGACGCGAAAAGCCAGGAGCCTGAGAACGGTTCAGCTAACCCCGTTGCTCTACACCCAAGTCCAACAATTCTGGCACAGGCCGATATCCAAAAATTACTTCCCCATCGCTACCCATTTCTGCTGGTGGATCGGATTATTGACTACGTGCCGGGGGAGCGAGCCGTTGGCATCAAGAACGTCACGGCGAATGAGCCTCAGTTTCAGGGGCATTTTCCGGGAAAGCCCATCATGCCAGGGGTGCTGTTAATCGAAGCAATGGCCCAGGTGGGAGGCATCGTCCTGACGCAGATGCTGGATGCTGGCGAAACCTTGTTTCTCTTTGCAGGTATGAATAAAGTCCGGTTTCGGCGGCAGGTTATTCCGGGCGATCAGTTGGTGATGACCGTTGAGCTAATTTGCGTCAAGCAGCGCCGATTTGCCAAAATGCAGGCACGGGCCGAAGTCGATCGCCAATTAGCAGCAGAAGGTGAACTTTCTTTTTCTCTGGGGAGCTAGTGTATTTGTCGTGCAAACGATCACCGTTGACCTGCTTGGATTAGGCGGGATAGAAGACAGTAGTGCAGGGTTAGAAATGGCCACAGGGTGGGAAGAGGCGGCAACCATCGAAGCTGAACCCTGCCAGGGAGAAACCTGCAACGAGCGAGATCCCT
>JAYKGU010000095.1:0-27955 GCA_035285585.1 Synechococcales cyanobacterium | reverse complement strand
CAGGAACCCAGTCCCTGGAGGCGCTGGTGGCCAACCTGGACGAGGGCATCATTGTGGATCAAATGCTGGGGGGCGGCGCAGGCATCTCGGGCGAGTTTTCTGTCAACGTAGATTTGGGCTATCGAGTGCAAAAAGGGGCGATCGTCGGGCGGGTGAAGGACACCATGGTGGCAGGCAATGTCTATACCGCCCTGAAGCAGCTCATCGAGCTGGGCAACGATGCCCAGTGGAACGGCTCGTGCTACACCCCTTCGGTGGTGGTGGAAGGTTTATCGGTCACTGGGCGACAGTAGCTAAACCCGCAGCGCTACCATATCTTCCACCGCTTCAATGATTTGCTTGGGCTGAACAATCGTCAGGCTCTCTAGCATGCCGTTGTAGGGCGTGGGGATGTCCTGGGAGGCGAGGCGCTTGACGGGGGCGTCCAGCTCGTCGAAGAAGCGATCGTTGATGGAAGCGGTCAGCTCAGCGCCGATGCCGCCAGACTTCATGCACTCCTCGACGATAATTACCCGGTGGGTTTTGCGGATGGAGGCCCCGATGGTTTCAAAATCCAGCGGCTTGAGGGAAATCAGGTCAATGATTTCGGGGTCAAAGCCTTCCCGCTCCAGAGTTTTTGCTGCCTGGGTGCAGTGGTGGCGCATCCGCGAATAGGTGAGGAGGGTGACGTCGCTGCCCGATCGCACGATTTCCGCTTTGTCAAGGGGCAACACATATTCTTCATCGGGCAGGTTGTCCTTGAGGTTGTAGAGCAGGACATGTTCGAAGAAAAGCACCGGATTATCGTCCCGGATGGCAGCCTTCATCAGCCCCTTGGCGTTGTATGCCGTGGAGCAGGCCACCAGCTTCAGCCCCGGCACCCCCTGGAAGTAGGCTTCGAGCCGCTGAGAATGCTCCGCCCCCAACTGGCGACCGACGCCACCGGGACCACGGATGACCATGGGAATTTTGAAATTGCCGCCGGAGGTATAGCGCAGCATTCCAGCATTATTGGCGATCTGGTTGAAGGCCAGCAGCAGAAACCCCATGTTCATGCCTTCGATGATGGGGCGCAGTCCGGTCATTGCCGCCCCCACGGCCAGCCCGGTGAAGCTGTTCTCCGCGATGGGGGTGTCCAGGACTCGCAGTTCGCCGTATTTCTGATACAAATCCTTGGTGACTTTGTAGGAACCGCCATAATGGCCGACGTCTTCCCCCAGGACAAAGACATTGGGGTCGCGGGCCATCTCTTCGTCGATCGCGGCACGCAGCGCATTGAACATCAGGGTTTCTGCCATTGGACGGTCCTATTTTTTTCGCAATAAGGGTGATACTCCGACCAATTATAGTCGCTGGGGCGGGGGCGATCGCACAAACCCCTGAAAAATCCTGTCAGCTCATCTATGCGCCACGGGTCCCAAGATGAAGAGCTGGCAAAGCTGGATCACCGAGGTTTGCATCTGCATTTTTTGATCCGCCCCCTGCTTAAGGGCGGCCTCCAGGTCGAGCAGGAGGGCCATGCTGCTCTGCAGCGATCGCAACGAAAGCCCCTTCACTTCTTGCTTGAGGAAATAAACCCGCTTAGGATTGCCTATCTCAGCGGCGCGGGCGATCGCCCGGTCATCCCGCTCCCCCGCCTCCACCAGCAGCTTGATCCACAGCCACAGCCGAAACTGCCCCACGAGAGTACTGACGATGCGCAGGGCGGGTTCGTTGCGGTCAAACAAATCCGTCACCAGGGACAGAGCCTGACTGGTGTGCCCCTGGCGAATGGCGGCAGCCAGCTTGAGGCTGTTTTGGGTGTAGGTATTGACCAGGGTGGCGATCGCTTCCTCTGAGATGGGCTGGCCCTCCCCGCCATAGAGCCGCAGTTTTTCCAGCTCGCTGTAGAGCTGGCGCGTGTCGGCCCCCACCGCCTCCACCAGCATTTCCACCCCACCCGGCGAGAGGGAAACCCCCACCTCCTGGGCGGCCTGCTTTACCTGTCGGGCCAACAAATCGGTTTTCCAGGGGGGAATGGTGGTAAATTCCCGAATTTCTGCGTGCTTTTGCAGGAGTTTGGTGGATTTCAGCCGCCCATCCGGTTTCTGGAGGCTGGTCAGCAGTAGGATAGATGTTTCGGGAATGTGGGGCAGAGTGCGGTCCAGTTCTGCCAGATCCGCTTCGGAGCAGCGCTGTAGCAGGATAGCATCAGCCAGCCAGACCAGCCGCTTGCCTGTGCCAAAGGGGGGCGTCATGGCCTGATTGAGGGCCTCCACTGTGGCATTGGGCTGCTCAGGGGCCACCTTGGTGTAGTTAAAGCTCACCCAGTCGGGGTCAAGGGTGCGATCGCGCAGTTCGGCGATCGCCCGGTTGAGGGTATAGTCATCCTCTCCCCAGTACACATAAACTGGCATATAAAAACACCCCAGCGGCAGAGAACAGAAAAAGACCCAAAAAATTACTCGCAACTAACCATTACTCAGAGCAATCAGCCGTATGATGCAAGTCAGTTAGTTTGCAAAATCCATCCAGGGCTTTGATTTTCTCAGCCTAGCAGGATTATTTTAGAGGGGGTTGATACCCATGAGTACGAATGAACACAAAACAGGTTTCTCCCCCTGTCATGGGGGCTGGATGCGGCTCCTATGGCAGGATGTCCTACGCTTCATAAGTATTTAGCCATCAATAAAGCGGTCAGGGGGTCTATCCCGACGATAGCTTCATTTACTTGTGGCGGCTTACTTAACAACCTTTAACGAATACGCTCCGTCGATCATCAAAGCTAATCGCCAAAGTTAATTATCAAACGCAATTACCAATGGACGACCTATTTACCAACTACGTGAATCGCCTGGCCCGAATGACCCTGCCAGAAACCTATCAAACCCAGGTGCAAAATATTCAGCCTTCGGCCAAGTACCAGCGATCCGCCGATGGAGAGGTGGAGCCGCTATCCTTTCCGGGCTACTCGGTGATCACGCCGCCCTGGCGAGACGACCCCAACAATAAGGCTCCGTATAGCCTGCTGGAAAACTTTCAGCAAACAGTGGTGCAGGAAATTCCCGCCGGAGTGTTTGCCCCCGTGCCCCCCGCCAGCTTCCACATGACCATTGCCGATCTGATTTGGGCCGATCAGTATCGCCATGCCGCTGACACCCCCGGCTTTGAGGCCGACTTGCGCGATCGCATTCAGCAAAGTTTCCAAATTTATCAGTCTAAGTACGATCGCAGCCTTGCGCCCCTGGAGTGGGAGCTGATGGGGTTAATTGTCATGCCACGGGCGATCGCCATCGGCCTGGCTCCCAAAACGGAGCAAACCTACGAGCGCATTCTCACCCTGCGCCGCACCCTCTACCAGAACTCCGACCTGATTGCCCTGGGGGTTGAGCAGCAGTATCACCTTACAGGGCACATTACCCTGGGCTATTTTACTGACCTGGCGAATACGGTAGATCGGCAGGCGTTTTATCAAGCCTGCATCAGCCTCAGCCATCACTGGATTGAGCATGTGAATGCCAAGCCCCTCCAGGTCGTGCGGGCAGAGCTGCGCAAATTTGACGATATGACCCGTTACATCAGGGAAGATGACTGGCCTGTCGTCATGCTTTGAGGTACGCAAAGTAAAGTCAAAGGCTCACCAGCCCAGAGCGGAGGGCACGCACCGCCGCCTGGGTACGGTCGGCAGCCGAAAGCTTGCTGAGGATATTGCGCACGTGGGTTTTGACGGTGCCGATTGTGATGTAAAGCTCCTTGGCAATGTCGGCATTGCTGTAGCCATCGACGATCAGCTCCAGTACCTCCATTTCCCGCTCGGTTAACGGGTCAGACTCCAAAATCTTTTCGTAGGCTGGAGACGGCTCCTCAGCTACAGCCACCTGCCCGGATGTGTGCTGGATCTGGGCTTGCTTGAGGACAATGCGGGCGATCGCCGGATCGATCCAGGCGTTGCCCTCGTAGGTTGCCTGGACAGCCTCCACCAGTTTGTCGATGCCCACATCCTTGACGCTGTAGGAGTCAGCCCCAGCGGCAAAAGCCGCCAACACGGCTTCATCATTGTCGTGCATGGTGAGAATCAGCACCTTGATGGTATGGGCTGTCTCGGTATCGGCAACTTCAGTGTTAGCCCCAGCGGGCGCGGTGGTCTGCTTTAACTGGCTGGTTAGCTCGATACCATCGATATCGGGTAATCCAATATCGACGATTGCCACATCGGGTTGCGTGTCTTGAATTACCTGCAGCCCCTGACGGCCCGTTGCCGCTTCCCCCACAATCTCGATGGGGCCATGCTGCTGAAGGGCCGTCCTGAGGCCGACCCTTGTCAAATCATGATCTTCAATCAGAACGACTCTCACCTTATCCATACGCCACTCAGTTGGGTTTGCATTGATGACCGAAGAAAAACAGTGGCGCTGAAGAGAACCACCCTCCGGCATTCTCGGGCTTGGTAAAGACCTGGCCTACTATTTTTAAACGGTTATCTTTAGAAGGGTGAGCAAACTTGGCTTAGACCGAATTACAACATGAGTCAAAGATGAGTAGCCTAACTGCAAGGTTTGCTCATCTGGTCAGTATAACGTGAAAGCATTAGCAAACAGTTAACCCATTGGGTCTACCCAGGTGGATACAGGACGTAGAACCGACGGAATTTCATCTTCTGGGGGGAATTCAAGGATGGTTTCCTGCAATCCCAAATATCCCGATTCGCCAAAAGCTAGGAGCATGCGTTGCAGGGCTAGCCAAACTTCGGCTTCAAACTCCCAATCTTGATATCGGGGCGATCGCCCAGCAATTGCTCGCAATGCCCAGAAGTAAGTATTGCGCACCACAGGTCCGCCCTGCTGGTAGGCCGGAACGTCATCTTTGTGGAGAAAAACTACTTGATTGTCAATTCGTGCTCTCATGGTCTGGATGGCCTAACGATTGGTCGCGCTGCACTAGAGTAGCCGGAGTTGGGCAGGAGCCAGGGAAACTTCAGCCTGCAAGTAGGAAGATTCGCAATCATCGGCAGTGGCGGTCTCCCTGACGCGTCGAGATGGGCTGGGGCGATCGCCCTGATCGGACGTTATGTCTTCATCCATAGCGGCCAGAGCCTGCGCCGCCGCCACCATCTCCGCCGAGAGTTCTCCCAGCTCGGGACGATGGGTGAGGTAGGTTTGCAGCGCCTGCAAAGGGTCAAGGGCTTGATGGCTACTTAGCTCCGGCAATCGGGGACGGGCCAGCTGGCTCACCAGTTCAGGATGGATGGTAAAGGTGTGAGCATGGCTCAGAGCCGCCTGAATAGCACTGTTTTCTATTTGGTCGAGCTGGTCGGGCCGCACGCGATAAATGAGCCGCACCACGGCATCAGCCATCGCGGTGTTTGCCAGGGTTTCCAGCAGGGTGGCCTGGGGATGCTCAGCTTCAGATAGATCGACGCGAATCGTCTGGAATGGCCGCACCGGCAGAGGGCAAAACTCCACCCTGGCCTGCCCTTTAGTCAGGTCGACACGCACAAAGCCCTTTTCTTCTTTTTCTTCGCTAAAGTCAACCCGCTCAATGCTGCCGGGGTAGACGATGGGGGGGCGATCGCTCAAAACCTGGTGGCGATGGACGTGTCCCAGGGCCACGTAGTCAAAGCAGTCGCGGTTGAGCAGGGCCATGGGGACAGTAAAGCCCTTACCGACCGCCAGGAAGCGCTCAGCGCCATAATTGGCGGTATCGACCATTAAATGCCCCAGTAAAACCGTGGGCAGCGACGGGTTGAGACAGCGAATTTCTCCCTCCAGCGCCACCCGCAAGCGGGCCAGCAACAGTTCGTTGACTTCGCCCATGGAGAGGCCATCGGTGTCCTGGCGAGTGAGCAGGGTCGAGCGGGTGAGCCAGGGGAGAGTAACCACCTGCACCGGCCCCTGACGGGTTTGAATGGTGTGGGTTTCGAGGCGATCGCCCACCACTACCCCCGGCACCCCCAGGGTTCGGTAGATACACAGGCTGGCACCGCCTGCACCATAGGCGTGCTGATCGTGGTTACCCACCAGCAGTACGGTGGGTATTTGGGCATCTACCAGGCGGCGGAACTGGCTGGCAAAGGCCTCCTGGACGATGGGGGGCGGCGTTGCATCAGGAAAGGCATCTCCCCCGAAGAGCACCAGATCAACCGGTTCGGCGATCGCCCGATCCATGCACCGGCTGAGGGTGGTGATGAAGTCGGCAAACCGCGTATTTAGCCCGGTTTCTGGGTTGGTGTACCCGTGGGCAAAGCCGCTACCCAAATGGATGTCAGACAGGTGGAGAACTTTAATCATCAAATCACTTTAAATCCGATCAAATCAGTTGAAGCTATGCTGCTAAGCTATCCCCGAACCCCAGCATCCGGCATGGCCGCATGGAAGTTTTAATTCAAGGCCATATCTGTGCCAAGGAGATCTCCGGGAAAGACTATACCGCTCGCAGGGTGCCGTATAGCCCAAGGGCATGGCTATCGCTAGAGCGAAGCGTAACGCACCGTGGGCTGATAATTTCATTTCAAGAAATCACCTAAGTGACCTAAAGTGAAAGACAGGAGCTAGATCATGTATACTATTTGATGGTACGAGAACTTCCAGAAGTTGGCAAGGCTGACCTCTTTTGGAAGGACGATTGCGCTATTCTGTAGAATCGTCCTGTATGGAATTGGCCTTTCCTCAGGGGCCTGCTCTGTCGTTTATCCTTAAAAGGTTTTGATGCCAGATTCCCCCATTCGCGTCTGTATCATCTTGGGCACTCGGCCTGAAGCCATCAAGCTCGCACCCGTGATTGCCCAATTTCGGCAATGTCCGGGGTTTGATACCCGCGTCATTCTCACGGGGCAGCATCGGGAAATGGTGGAGCAGGTGATGCAACTGTTTCAAATCGAAGCCGATGAAGACCTGGCGATCATGCAGCAGCGGCAAACCTTGACCGACATTACCTGCCGCAGTTTGCAAGGGCTGGAGGGTCTGTTCCAGCGCCTTCAGCCCCAACTGGTCATCGTGCAGGGAGATACGACCACGGCCTTTGCATCGGCGCTCGCTGCTTTCTATCAGCAGATTCCCGTGGGCCATGTGGAGGCCGGGCTGCGCACCGACGACCTGTTCAATCCCTACCCCGAAGAGGCCAACCGGCGGCTCATTTCCCAGATCACCCGGCTGCACTTTGCCCCCACCCCCCAGGCCGTCGAAAATCTAAAAGCCTCCGCCGTTGTAGGGACGGTCTATCATACGGGCAATACGGTCATCGATGCCCTGCTGACGGTGGCCGAACGTCAGCCCGCCTGCAGCGTTCCGGGCCTGGACTGGTCAAAATATCGGGTGCTCCTGGCCACCGTCCACCGCCGCGAAAACTGGGGTGCGCCCCTCGGCGACATTGCCCAGGGTTTTTTGGAAATTCTGGAAACGTTTCCCGATACAGCTTTGCTGCTGCCGCTCCACCGCAATCCCACCGTGCGAGAACCGCTCCAGGCCAAATTGGGCAGCCATCCCCGCATCTTTCTCACCGAACCGCTCAACTATGCCGAGCTGGTGGGGGCAATTCAGCGATGCTACCTGCTGCTCACTGATTCCGGTGGCCTTCAGGAAGAAGCGCCCAGCCTGGGCAAGCCCGTCC
Organism: Synechococcales cyanobacterium; assembly: GCA_035285585.1. Lineage (GTDB taxonomy): Bacteria > Cyanobacteriota > Cyanobacteriia > CAKZMO01 > CAKZMO01 > JAYKGU01. The sequence goes on along the minus strand of JAYKGU010000095.1, from coordinate 20,392 downwards.
TCGTGCTGCGGGAAACCACCGAACGACCTGAGGCGATCGCCGCAGGTACTGCCCAGCTAGTGGGCACGGCTCCCCAAAAGATTGTTGCTGCCGCTCACCGCCTCCTCAGCGAACCAGCCGCCTATGAGCAAATGGCAACGGCGATTAACCCCTTTGGGGATGGCCACGCTTCTGAAAAGATCCTGCACCACGTCCAGCAGTTTTTCCATCTCCCTTGACCCTCCCTTGCCCCTCTCCTGCCCCTCTATTAGTTTCTCTCCCGGTCTGTACCGCCATGCGCCTGCCGCTACCTCAGTTCTCAACCCACCAGCGTGCCTCCAACCACATTGCGGAGGTCATCGAAACGGCAACCCCCGACTTTCTGGCCCAGTGTTTAGAGCCAGAAGAATTGAGCTATGCCGTCATGCCTCCATTTGGCAGTTGGGTGAAAGCGCTGGATGAAGAGTCGGGTAACCAGATTTACGCGGTGGTCTACCACGCTACCACCAGCCCCATCGACTCGGTGCACCGGGCACGGGCGCTGGGCCTCTCCCTGACAGAGCTGCGGGAGCAGCAGCCCCAAATTTTTGCCATGCTCAAGACGGAGTTTCGGGCGGCGATCGTCGGCTTTCAAACCGCTTCCCTCCACGCCAACGGCACGGCCCAGGCCACAACCATCTACCAGCATCTGCCGCCCCGTCCGCCCCAGGTGCATCAAGCAGTTTATGCATGCAGCGGGGAGGAGGTGATCCGCTTCAGCGACCAGCTCGACTTTCTGCGTACCCTGCTGCAGGTGAGCAGCGCTCCCGTAGACAGCCTTGCCGCCGCCACCATTCGGGAAATTTACCAGTTGCGTAAGGGCGATCGCCCCTGGCTGGTCAAGGCGGGCCGGATGCTCAGCCTGCTGCTCAAGGATGACTATGATCGGCTTCAAATTATCCTGGGGCAGATTCACCTTTAGCTTCACGTTTAACGATATCCTCTCAGGGGTTTCTGCTTTAAGCGGGACAAGATTAGCAGGACAGTAGGGAGTGACGCGCCTCGCTGCCCCGCCCTGAGGTAATGATGCGACCCAACGCAGTCAAAACGGGTAGCGCTGATCCTGTGGAACTGGCATTTCAGGTAATTTTCCTCCCGAACAATACTTAAGGTGCCGTGTTGTCTTTCGTACACCAAAAATTCCCCGCTGGCAATTAAATGCCTTTTAAAAATTTCAAAAAACGATAAAGATCCGATAAATTCTCCAGCGCCCTCTTTATCTTTCCGTGGTTTCATCAGACAAATAGTTAAAGAAAGTCATTTGTTCAATCGTCATAGCAGCGACGGTTTTTCAGGAGGCATGAAGCGGGGCGATCGCCCCTGGGGTGCAGCATCTTTCATAAATGGTTATGAAAAAAATATAAACTAGCGAACTTTTTTCTTAAAAACCTGATAAGGACTCGTGCGACCATCAGGGCTACCGCCATCCTGCTCTGTAGAAGAAATCACTTAGCAAGACGTCAAGAAAGGCGTTTTTACCTCCTTCCCACTGATGCGGTAGCCGACCAATTTGAGGAGTCAAAAGCATTACCCAGCTCAACCATCAGGTTGCGGCCAGTAAAGCCGTGCCCATCCTGACCCTTGAAGCGATTGATCGGTGCGTTTTTCACTTAGAACAGCCCTGTATTTACTCGGAAATACGATATGCCATTAAAAATCATGCCCCTGGGGGATTCAAACACGCGGGGGGAAGGTGACGACACAGCAGGTTATCGCGACGACTTGGCAGCCCTGCTGGCGGCCAGCGGATATGACATCGATTTTGTGGGTTCCCTGCAAAACGGCCCCAATACATTTGCAGATCGACAGCATGAAGGCCACGGCGGTTGGCGCATTGATCAAATTATTGACGGACGCCCCGATCGCCCGAATCAACCTGGCTCGATAGATACCTGGTTGACTGACCATCAGCCCGACATGATTTTGCTCATGCTGGGCACTAATGACCTCAATCAAGACTTTCAGGTCGCCACCGCCCCCGATCGCCTCGCGACCCTGATTGATGACCATATCTTTAAGCTGCTTCCCGACGTTACTTTGCTGGTGTCTACCGTACCTCCCATTGACCCCAGCAAACGGGATGTCGATCCACAAACAGTGGCCGACTTTAATGCAGCCATTCCTGGCATCGTTGCCGAGCGAGCCGCCCAGGGCAAGAACATCCAGTTTGTTGATGTTTTTAGCAGCTTAACCCTCGCCGATCTCCTGAATGACGGCGTTCACCCCACTCCCGCTGGGTACGCGAAGGTGGCTGATACCTGGTTTGAGGCGATTCAGGGGGCTGGAACCATTAGCTTTGGGGAAACGGCCTATAGCGTGAACGAAGAGGATGGGACGGCTACGGTAACCCTGGTTCGCACCGATAGCGATCGCGCCGCAGCGGTTACCCTTAACCTGGCTAACGGTTCTGCCTCTAATGCCGATTACACGTCTACCCCAATCACCGTCGAGTTTGGTGTGGGCGTCACCAATCGAACGGTGACGATTCCTATCACCAACGATAATCAGGTCGAGGCGGCGGAGACGGTCAGCTTGAGCCTGAGTGCTCCCACCCGTGGGGCGCTGCTTGGAAACCAGGATGCGGCAACTCTGACGATTCTGGATGATGACCAGTACCCTCCAGCTTTTACCCAGGCCACCTATAGTGTGAATGAAGGGGACGGGTTTGCAACGGTTACCCTGGCCCGCCCCAGTGGCGATCGCCCCACCAGCGTCACGGTAAACTTTAGCAATGGCTCGGCATCCACCGCCGACTATTCCGCGACCCCCATTACCGTTAATTTTGGCGCTGGGGTGACTACCCAAACTGTGGCCGTTCCTATTGTGGACGATGCCCTAGATGAAGCAACTGAAACCGTTACCCTAACTTTGAGTCAGACGGTTGGTGGGGTTCCCCAGGTACTCTCCAGCACCGCCGTTCTCAATATTATCGATAACGACGTGCCCCCCCCTGTAACACCACCCGTCAATCCTGGGACGCCTGGTGGTGGCAACCCTAATCCGAATCTACCAGGCCCTGGCGCACCCATCCCCGATACGCTGCCCCCTGTTGTGGGCACTGGAGGCAATGACCACCTTGAAGGTACAACGGTCAACGACACGCTCATCGGCTTGAGCCGTCATGATCGTCTCTCTGGTGGTCTTGGAGACGACATTCTCATCGGCAAAAGTGGTAATGACCGGCTGATAGGCGGTGTGGGAAATGATCTGCTCAAAGGCGGTAGCGGCAAAGACAGGCTCATCGGAGGCGCAGGCAATGACTGGCTACAGGGTGGCGGCGGCAACGATATTCTCAAAGGCAACAGTGGCGACGACTTTCTGGATGGCGGTCGGGGGATTGATTTAATCATTGGCGGGGCAGGGCGCGATCGCATCCTGTTGCGGAGAGGGTCTGGCTACGCCAAAATCAAACAGTTTCAGGATCGCCAAGATCAACTGGTTTTGGGGAAAGGCTTATCGTTTCGCAAGCTGGACATTACCCAACAGGGTAAAGACACCCTGATCGAAAATGGCCAGGACGTGATCGCGAAACTGCTCAATACAGACGCCGACTCCATCTCCAGACGGGACTTTGCCTGATGGGCGGATGAAGGAAAGCGCCAACACGGGCAACGGCCACTAAGGAGGTTTTGGAAAATAATCCTACCAGACGATGCAGGGCAAATAGCCATTTGCCCCTACCAACCGTTTAACCGAAGGTAATTTTTTCCTGAAATCTCCAAAAGGGGGGCGATCGCCCCCCCTGCTTTTACGTTTCTTCTGGCGGTAACTGCACCACTTCAAACCAGTAGCGGCTAAGGCATTTCACCAATTCCGACAGTTGCTCAAAGGTGTCAGGCTTGACGAGAAATGAGTTGACACCCAGCTCATAGGCTTCAACTACTTCGCGGCGCTCCCCAGAAGCCGTCAGCGCAACCACAGGCAGGTGACGTAAATCAGGGTGTTCACGAATTTCCTGAAGGGCCGTACGCCCATCCTTTCCGGGCATATTCAAATCAAGCAGCACCAGGCCAGGGCGGGGGGCATGGTCGGGGTCAGCATAGTTTCCCCGGCGATGGAGAAAGTCGAGCAGCTCGTTGCCGTCTTTGACCCAGTAGTAAGGGTTAGCAATGCGGTTTTTTACAAAGGCTTTCTGAATGAGAAACCAATCTTCCTCATTGTCGTCTGCGACTAAAACCGGAGCCGGTTCCCGCATTAAATCTCTTGTCAAAAGACCATTCATGTTAACTAGACCACTATCTCCTTGCCTCATGCCAGCTCCTGAGGGCTTCAGCAAATCGCAGAAGAGATCAACCCATTCGAAGAGCCAGAGTGCCCGTCAAAATGCGTGATGCAGCGTAATGCACAAGTTGGAAGACGGCGATCGCCATTTTTCACCAGGTGGGCATTATGGCCGCACCACTGTCTCCTCAATCACGCAATCTTTCAGGCTGTCTTAATATATACAGCTTAGATCAGGGAGGGCGTAACCCTCCTCCGTCTGGAGTGAGACTCACTGCACAATTCCAGAGCTGCCTGGAATCTCGCCAGCGGGTTCACACCGTCCTCCCACATGCTGGGCTAAAAATTCCTCGGCGATCGCATAAAAATGAAGCCGATTCTCAGGGCGGGCAAAGCCATGGCCTTCATCCGGATAGAGCACATACTCCACGGGCTTGTTGGTCTGTCGCATGGCAGCAACAATTTGCTCACTCTCGGCCTGCTTGACCCGGGGGTCATTGGCCCCCTGACCGATGAGCAGGGGTTTTTGTATACGCTCGGCAAAAAAGAGGGGCGATCGCGACTTGAGGAAGTCAGGTTCTGTGTCGAGATTGCCTACGCGGTAGTAGAACTGGGCCTTGAGGGGTTCCCAGTAGGGCGGAATGCTCTGGAGCAGCGTCAGCAGGTTGCTCGGCCCAACGATGTCCACCCCAGCAGCGAAGACCTCCGGCGTAAAGGTGAGACCCACCAGGGTCGCGTAGCCCCCGTAGGATCCGCCCATAATAGCTACCCGGTCCGGGTCAGCAATACCCTGCTGGGTTAGCCAGTTGACCGCATCGATCAGGTCATCGTGCATCCTGGCGGCCCATTCCCGATTGCCCGCATTGAGAAATGCCTTGCCGTAACCCGTCGAGCCACGAAAATTGACCTGGAGAACCGCATAGCCCCGGTTTGCCAGCCACTGAGCCTCAGGATCGTACCCCCAGGTATCCCGCGCCCAGGGGCCACCGTGTACCAGCAAGATGGCGGGCAGCCGGTGCGCCTCAATCCCCACGGGGGTGGTCAGGTAGCCGTGCAGGGTAAGGCCGTCCCGTGCCGCCAGGGAGACGGGCTGCATGGGGGCGAGTGCCAGCCCTTCCAGCTTGGGCTGATTGCTGAACAGATGGGTGCTGGTGCGCTGGGTGCGATCGTAGGTGTGGTAGTAAACCGGGCCATCGTCCGTGAGGTAGGCAACCAGCCAGGTGGTGTCAGCCAGATCTCGACTGACAATGGCAATTTCGCCGGGTTGAACCTGGGCGATCGCCTCAAAGTCTGGCCGGATGCTGTCGTCTAGAATCAGCCAGTCTTGTTTATCCCGGTAAAAAGAAACGGCCTGGAGCGTGCGGCGGGTGGGGTGTATGAGGACGCCGCCCACATCATATTGCTCATCCGCAGCGATAACAGTTTCCTGGCGCGTGTCCAGGTTGAGGGCAATCAGGCGGGCGGCATTGGCATCGTGATTGCCCACCAGGTAGAGGGTCTGGCCGTCTTCTGAAAAGCTCACGGCATAGCCTTCATCCTCGGCGCTCCAGTGGCGCAGCACCTGCCAGTCGGCTGCTGAAGAATCTCGATAGAGCAGGTCTGATCCACCATCGGGCGTTGCGGCGATCGCCACCCGAATCTGAAACTGGGGATCAGCCGTCCAACTCACAATATTGCCGGGGTTGGGCGTCTCAAATTCAACCGCCCCCGTTTTGAGGTTAATGCGGTAGACGTCAAATACCTGGGGATTGTTGAGGTTCAGCCCCATCAGCACTTCGTCCGGAAAATCGGGATCCAGGTCGATGGGCTGGGCCTTCACCCCCTGAAATGGCGTCAGGTCGCGCACCTGCTTAGACTCGACATGGACGGCATAGCAGTGGAAATTCTCATCCCCATCGGCATCCTGCATGTAGATGAGCTGGGCACCGTCGTAGGTCCAGAAGTAGGCGCGGATACCCCGCTTTTTGTCCTGGGTAAGGGGGCGATCGTCTACTTGGCCAATGGTGCGTAACCAAACCTGGAGGACGTTTTTGTCGTCGGGGGCGAGGTAGGCCAGATAGCGCCCATCTGGGGAGAGTTGGGGACGGGTACGCTCTGGGTTGCCGAACAGAATCTCGCGCGGAATCAGGGGGGGAAGTTGGGCCACGGATTAGTTCCTCCGAAAAGTGCCAGCCGACTGAGAATCTACCTGAAAGCTTTGCTAGAGATAGACGAAGGCTAGCGAGGGCTGCTAGCGCCAGCATAGCGTACGGCCACAAAATCGTTGCGCTCATTCACGCTACAAAGAAAAACGCAGGCCATACGTTTGTATGGCCTACATCGTTGAAAAAAATTATTTTCTCAAGTAGAACTGCATTGAAAACCGACGGTCAGAAAACCGGGGGAGACCCCCGGCGGGGCACTCTCCCGGCTTTCTGACATGAATTTAATTATGCTGACCTACTTAGGTGTGTGCGCCCCCGCATGGGACGCACACATCGACAAAAGGTATTCAAGGTTAATCGGTAATTAAGGCTTCGGGACGCTCCCTAGTTCATGGGCTTCAACGCCAATCACCGAAGGGATGTTAACGGTCGGCAGATGAAAGCGAACCGGATTTTCCGCTACAACCTGGAGCGACTCGGAAACCTGGCTGGCGACCTGAACGATTTTGGCATCATAAGTTTGCATTGCCAGCTTGGGATAAACCCCAATCCCGATGATGGGCACCAGCAGACAGGCCGTGATGAACACTTCACGGGGGTTGATATCGAACAGACCCTGCAGCGGATTGCTAGATTCCTGGGTGCCGTAGAACACGCGGCGCAGGGTGGAGAGCAGATAGAGCGGAGCCAGAATCACGCCAACGGCAGCCAGGAGCACAATCACCACTTTGAACGTTGTGGTGTAGGCATCGCTGGAGGTGAATCCCAGGAAGACCGTCACCTCGCCAATGAAGCCACTCATTCCCGGCAAGGCCAGGGAAGCCAGAGCAGCGGCTGTGAAGAAGGCAAACGTCTTGGGCATTTGCTGACCCATGCCCCCCATCTCATCCATTGACAGGGTGTGGGTGCGCTCGTACATGACGCCCGTGAGGAAGAAGATGACGGCAGCAATCAGGCCGTGGGAAATCATTTGCAGGACTGCGCCACTCACGCCCAGCGGGGTGAAAGCCGAGACGCCAATCAGCACAAACCCCATGTGAGCGATGGAAGAGTAAGCCATGCGGCGCTTGAGGTTGTTCTGGGCCAGGGCGGTGAGGGAGGCGTAGATGATGCTAACCACACCCAACACTGCCAGTACCGGGGCAAAGTAAGCGTGGGCATGGGGGAGAATTTCCATATTCATCCGAATCAGACCGTAGCCTGCCATCTTGAGCAGCACCCCCGCCAGAATCATGGAGACGGGAGCGGGCGCTTCGCTGTGGGCATCGGGCAGCCAGGTGTGGAGGGGGAAAATGGGCAGCTTGACCCCAAAGGCGATGAGCAGGGCGGAGTAGATGAGGAGTTCGAAGGAGAGCGAATAGTCTTTCAGGCCAAGCTGGTGCAGGTCGAAGGTAACCGTATCCCCGTAGAATGCCATCGCCAGAGCTGCCAGCAGGATGAAGATCGAGCCGCCAGCGGTGTAGAGAATAAACTTGGTGGCGGCGTACAGGCGGCGCTGACCACCCCAGATAGAAATCAGGAGGTAAACCGGCACCAGCTCCAGTTCCCACATCAGGAAAAACAGGAGGAAATCCTGGGCCACAAACACCCCAATCTGAGCTGCGTACATGACCAGGAGCAGCATGAAGAAGAGGCGGGGCTTGCGGGTAACTTTCCAGGAAGCCAGAACCGCGAGGGTAGTAACCAGCCCGGAGAGGATGACCAGCGGCATGGAAAGACCGTCTACGGAAACTGACCAGTTCAGCCCAATCTGGGGAAGCCAGGCATAGGTTTCAACAAGCTGGGGTGCGGAGGAGTGGAGGTCGTAGTGCTGCCAGAAGGTATAGATGATGAGGGCGAATTCAGCGATCGCAGCTCCGAGGGTATACCAGCGCACCGTTTTCCCTTGCTTGTCGGGGATGAGGGGAATGGGCAGGGAGGCGATCAGCGGAAACAGGGTAAGGATAGTTAGCCACGGAAATTGGTTACTCGTCATGAGAGCCTTCCCAGAAATGAATAAAAGACGCGGCGTGAGTGCCAATTAAATAGGGATTGATGGGTCCGTATCCAATCTGCAAGGAAAATCACGACCAGAAACAACCAATCTAGAAAACCTTGGCGCATAAACGGAGCCGAAGAGAAAAAGCTCCGGGAGACGGGTGAACCTCCAGAACGGACGATCAGATAAGGGGCTGAACTCCACCCAAGGCTTTTCCCAGCAGACTAGAAATCGGCATGGCATGAACAGGTCAATAAGGATTTGTACCTAGTTCTGCTCTATAGTACCCTGCTTTTGTTAAGTTTGTTGAACTGCTTGTGTATAAATGTGGCGAATTTTCGATGAATATTTTGTATGTTTAGCAATTAGAGATCCTAATAGTTGCCGCTCCGGAGCGGCGCTGAGCACTGCTGGACGGATGTTTGAGACGACACCCGTTCTCCTTCGCCTGGCTTTTTTCAGAAAATAGCAGGGACTCACCGCCGTGAGTCCCTGCTACTGATTGTGTTACGAAACGGCGATCGCCCTATTTACTAGTGGGTCATTTGCTTTGCTCCGAGCCATTGCGCCCTCACCCCAAACCCCTCTCCCAAAAAGGGCGAGGGGCTTTGAAGCGATTAGTCAGCTCTGGCTCCCCTTCTCCCAAATTGGGAGAAGGGGCTGGGGGATGAGGGCTATGTCCGTGCCATTTGACCCACTAGCGGGTCAAATAGCCCTTTGCCCCTACGTCGTCGGGTAGGATTAATTTTCGGAAATCAGCTGGCTGCAAAGCCCCTCACCCCAGACCCGGCGCTCCGTCACGCCAGGGCGGCTACCGATACGCGAGCGGCCACCTGCTGGGCGATCGCCGTGAGCGCCTTTGCCGATGCTGACTCTGGCTGGTCGATCACAATGGGAATGCCGCGATCGCCCCCTTCCCGCAGTGCCATTTCCAGGGGAATGCAGCCCAGCAGGGGCAGATCCAGCTCTTCAGAGGTTTTTTGACCGCCACCGGAGCCAAAGATGTCGTACTGGCGATCGGGCAGATCGGGGGGAATGAAGTAGCTCATATTTTCGACGATGCCCAGCACGGGCACCCTGAGCTGCTGGAACATCTTGAGGCCCCGCCGTGCGTCTTCGAGGGAAACGTTTTGTGGCGTGGTGACGATCACGGCCCCCGCCATGGGCACAGCCTGGGCCAGGGTCAACTGGGCATCCCCGGTGCCGGGGGGCATATCGACAATTAGATAATCCAAATCGCCCCACTGCACCTGGTAGAGGAACTGGCGAATGATGCCATTGAGCATGGGGCCACGCCAGATCACCGGCTGGTCGCGATCGATGAGAAAGCCCATGGACACCAGCTTGATGCCATAGTTGAAAGCCGGTTCCAGCACCTGCCCCTGGGCCGTCTCCTGCACCGCCACCTTGGCGCTGCTCAGCCCCAGCATGGTGGGAGTATTGGGGCCGTAAATGTCGGCATCGATCATGCCCACAGCCGCTCCAGCATGGGCCAGGGCAACGGCAATGTTGACCGCCACGGTGCTTTTGCCGACGCCGCCCTTGCCGCTGGAAACGGCAATAATGTTTTTGACGCCATTAATGCCCTGGCGATCGGGCAGGGACTTTTGCTGGGGGGTTTCGGCGGTGACCTCCACCTCGACAGACTGAACACCCGGTAGAGTTTTAACCGCTTTTTCGCAGTCCTCAACGATAAACTCCCGGAGGGGGCAGGCGGGTGTTGTGAGCACAAGGGTAAAGCTGACGTTGCCGTTATCGACCTGGACGTTACGGATCATGTTGAGTTCGACCAGGCTTTTTTGCAGTTCCGGATCTTGAACCGGCTTGAGGACGTTCAGAATGGCAGTGGTGTCGAGGGTTTTGGCTGTCATGGCTTTTGGGTTGGATGCTAGCGGAAGGGGCGATCGCCACCCATCTCAAGCGGTCCGAGGGGCGATCGCCGCCCCATGAAGGGATAGCCGTTGAGCACAGGTTAGGGTGCGATTACAGCTTCTTGGATGAAAGCAAGCGATGAAAGCAAGCGGCGAGAGCAAACCCGCGCTGCCGATTGCCCTCTAAAATCTTAACGTTTTGTCTGAAGGACTTTAGAATTCGAAACAATCAGAGCAAGAATTTGAAACATTTAGAGGATCAGGGATTCCATAGCCGTTTGCAGATCCTGGGTGAGGTCGGCGATCGCCTGTCGGCGTTTGCTCTGGTAGAGGGGCCAGCGCTCCGTGACGTTCAGCGGCTCCCCCACCGTGAGATGGGCAACGCGAGTCCCCAGCTTCGGGTTATCGCTGGACGATTTGCCCTTAATCTGAGCCACCATCTTCCAGAGCAGCAGGATAGTATCTGCGAACCGCTCAGCGGTGGGCTTTTCGGCGACGTATTTACCCGTGACGCTGACAAAGTTTTCCACCAGCCGCATGTGCCAGACCCGCAAATCCGCCTCTTCTGCCACCAAATCCGCTAATCCTCGGCTGACGGGCGATAGAGCGTCGGGCTGCTTCAAGTCGTGGCGGTAAACCCGATCCCACCCGGCCTGCTCGACCCGTCGGCAGCGATCCGTCAAGCTGCCCTTTGCCTTCAACCCAAAAGACTGCTCAGCCACAGTCAGGGCAGCGTCCAGGAGCGCCTGCAGTCGCGCCGCCAGGGTGCTGTTGGGCTGATCTGTGGCGTCATCCCCCGTCACCGCTTTGCGCAGATCCATCTGGTAGTACTTTCCGTAAAACTCCTCCATCAGCGACAGAAAATGCTCCCCCAGCCGATAGAGCCGCTGGTAAAGGATTGTTTCCTGTTCTGGGGAGGGGTCAACGCCGTTTTGGAGTCCCAGGGCCGTGGCTTTGGCATCCGTCGGACTGACCAGGCCGCTGGCCACCTCAATGCGGCTCATGGTTCGTTCCAGGGAACGCCAGGGAGCCTCGATGTAGCGATACTGAATGCCCAGGGGCACCAGCAGCACGGTCTCGTCCCGGTGCTCCTTCTGCAGGTCTTCAACGCACCAAAAGCCAAACTGGGCAATTCCTGGCTCCATGGGGCTGACGATTTCGTTATGGCCGTTGGTGGCCCCTTCCGGAGCCGCCGCCATGGGAAACATCCCGTTGGCAAACAGGTCACGAATGGATCGTAGCCCCGCCGTATCCAGCGAGCCCCGGCGAATTGGCGTTGCCCCCAGGTGGGCAATGCCCCAGCCCACCAGCGGCCCTGCCCAGAGGGGAATGCCCCGGTCGTAGATGAAATGGAGGTGGGTGGGCTGTTTCACCCCAATCCCCTGCTGTCTGGCCACATGGGGGAGCCGGTTCCAGAGGTACTGCACCAGGCAGAGCGGGTCAAAGTTGGTGGGATGGCGAAACGCCAGCAAAAATCGCACTTTGCCATCCTGGAACTGCTGAAACAGCTTGGCCAGGGTTTCCGAGTGAGTATCTTCAATGCGGACAATACCCAGCCGCCACCGCAGCCAGAAGGGAATGAGCGATCGCACCCCCCGCAAAACTAAGGGATTATAGTCCGGGGGAATGAACTCCAAAGGCGGTCGGGCGTGGGTAATGGAACGGCGCACGGTCGATAGTCCTCTTATTTAGTTGCTTGGAAAATGAATTGTTGGGGAAATTGCCTGGAATGCTTCAGGTTCTTCAGGATGCCTCGCTAAAGGATGCCCCACTGGCATTATGCCCAAGTCTATCCGCCCTGCACCGCTAACCCTGGAGGAATGGTTCAATAATAAAACTGGTGTATGGCGTGGTAGGAGCAGTTAATGGAAACCCAGGCAGCGCTGAAATCGGTTCAGGGGGTTAAATGGCGACGGTGGGGAGGGGCGATCGCCCAGTTCCTCCTGGTTGCCCTCATTTTTGGCATCGCCTACACCCAGGACGCCATTTTTCATTCCCCAGAGAATCAGAACACTAAATACCTCATTGGTCTGGCGCGGGGGGGCTACGGCCTGCTGCAGCAGGACTGGATGGTGGGCACCCTCGATCCGCTGCCGGTGTTTACGGCCCTGGTGCAGGTCACCTACCAGTTTCTCCACGCCGAATATGCGTTCTACGCCTACTATTTCCTGATCTTCGGCGTCTACGTCTATAGCCTGGTGGGCATCGTCTCCCAGGTGTATCCCCTGCGGAACAACCGGGTGCGGCTGGGGCTGTTTTTTGCCCTGTTTCTCATCGTCCACTGCCTTCACCTGGAGATGTTCGACGGTGACTTCGACCTGGGCTGGCACCTGCACGCGGGCGTCGCCCAGCAGTACATCCTTGGCCCGGTGTTTCAGCCCGCCAACTTTGGGGCGTTTTTGCTGCTGTCGATTGAGCGGTTTCTGCGGGGGCATACCTGGGTAGCGGTACCCTTGCTGGCTTTGGCGGCCACCTTCCACCCCGCCTACTTTCCCAGCGTGGGGGTGCTGACCCTGGCCTACATGGCGGTGCTGGCGTGGCGGCGGCACTTTAAAGCTGCCCTGGGGGTGGGGATGCTCAGCACGGTGCTGATTTTGCCCGTCTTGAGCTATATGCTGGTGACCTTTCAGGACACCACCCCCGCTCTGGCAGCCCAGGCCGCCGATATTATCGTGAACCAGCGCATTCCCCACCACTCGATTCCGGCAGAGTGGCTGGACATTGCCGCCTACATTCAGGTGGGCGTCGTGGCGATCGCCCTGTTGCTCACCCGCCGCCACCTCCTTTTCCCCATCCTGGCCATCCCCTATGCCACCGCCGTTTTCCTCACCGGCCTGCAGATGGTGATCAATAACGACTTTGTGGCCTTTATTGCCCCCTGGCGTATCTCCGTATTTCTGGTACCCATTGCCACCAGCCTGATCCTGGCCTGGGGGGTGACCGCAGTGACGCGGCGCTGGCCCCGGTGGTGCGATCGCCATCAGATCTTCCTGGTGCGGGCCAGTCTGGTGGTAATCCTCACAACGGTAATTTTTGGCGGGCTGAGCCAGATTGAGAAATGGACAATGCGGGATGAAACGGTGTCAATGATGACCTTTGTGCGGGACACCAAGCAGCCGGGGGAGGTTTACCTGATTCCCCCCGATGTGGAGGATCTGCGAAAGTTTCGCCTGTTTACCGGTGCCCCCATTTTTATCAACCGCAAAACCCATCCTTATAAGGACGTAGAGGTGATTGAGTGGAACCAGCGGCTGGAGCGGGCCAAAGCCTTTTATGAGGTGCGCCGCCCCCCCCAACAGTGCCGCCTGCTAAAGCGCGAATTCCGTAAAGACGGCGTCACCCATGTGGTGCTGCCCCAGGGGCTTATCCGGCGACGCTGCCCCACCCTGACCGAACTCTATCAGGACGATCATTACGGTGTCTATGAGATCAGTGCTCGCCGTTAATTTCGCCGTTAGTCTTCGCCTTTCACATCGGGGCCGATGAGTTCCGCCATCGCCTCCGAGAGCTGGCCCGGATCCATAAACACAATCTTGGAGTTGTTGCTCTTGCCGAGCTGGAAATTGGCATCCACGTAGCGCTGGGCCACCAGATAGCGCAGCACGGTTTGGGGGTTGACCTTACTTCCCAGGGCCTCGGCAATCAGGCGGGCCGATTCAACGGTGCCCTGGGCTTCGGCGATCGCCGCCTGCCGTTTACCTTCCGCCGCTTCAATGGTGGCCCGCTTTTCGCTCAAGGCGGCCCGCTCCCGCTCCAGGGAATCGCGCACCGTCTGCGGCAGGATGATGTTTTGAATTTCGACCCGCGTCACCTTCACGCCCCAGGTAGCGGTGGCGTCATCCAACTGCTCCAGCAGGTTGCGGTTGATGTCTTCCCGCGAGGAGTAGGTGTCTTCCAGGGCCATACGACCGATGAGCGATCGCAGGCTGGTCATCACCACGTTTTTGATCGCCTCTTCAATATTTTCGATGGTGTAATAGGTCTGCTGCAGCTCCAGAATCCGCCAGTAGACGATGGCATCGACCTTGAGGTTGACGTTGTCTTTGGTAATGGCCTCCTGGGGGTCGAAGTCCAGGATTTGCTCCCGCGTGGTGGCATACCAGACGATCTGGTCGAGCATGGGCACGATGAAGTTCAGCCCTGGGGTCAGCTTGCGGTGGTAGCGACCCAGCCGCTCAACAATGGCTTCATAACCCTGGTTGATAATGCGAACCGAACCGACGGTGTAGCCAATGATCAAAAAGGCAAGGATGGTAAGGGTCTGCCCCATGGTGGCTGATCTCCCTGGAAGTAAATAGGTGGCATAAACAAGCCCTGGGTCAATCGCCCTAAACCAACTATGGCACAGATTTCGTCGAACTCTGGTAGGCCCGACAGGAACGGCTGGGCTTAATAAAACGTGGTGGGAAGCACAATCAGCGTGTTGCCCTGCCGCCCCACCACCTCAACCTCCTGGCCAGGGGCGATCGCCAGGTCTGAAATCTGACAGCGGGCTTTCCAGAGGGAACCCTCATAGGCAACTTCTCCGATCTGCCCCGGTCGAATCTCCCGCATCACCTCACCATTCAATCGGGGCTTCAAGTCCTTGGCCTCGCCCGGCACCATGGCCCGCATCAGCAATGCCAGACAGACAGACAGAACGCTCCAGATAATCAGTTGCAGAGAAACGGCAGGAACCGAAATGGCGGCGATCGCCGTAATGATGGCAGACAGACCAACGGCCATGATCACTGGCTCACCCACCATCATGCCCAGAATCAGGCCAAACAGACCCGCCAACAGCCAGAGGTTGTGGGTCGATGCGCTGGAGAAGAAATTGCCTAAATCCATGGCTGATGCCGCTCGCTGTCGGCCCTGTGATTACTCCTGATTTGCGGCGCTCTGGTTCATTATTCCCTGTTTCTAGTGATTTTCAAAGCGGACGTTGCTGAACTTTGTGAATTCTGCCGGGCGCATTCCCCAGGGCCAATGGCCATGTGCCCAGATGGTGGATTAGCCCCAGTCTTGATCATCGATTTGCCGTTGCCGCCGAAGTTTGCGAAAGAACTCGATCCCGACCAGGGACGCGCTGGCTGGGGGAATAAACATGACGAACGGCAGGCTTTTCGTGAGGAACCGGATCGATGCTGTATAAAAAGTCTCCTCCGGCTGTTGGCGCTGCTTGGGAACGGTGGCGGCCACCACCTGGTCGAAGGGCACCGCCGCCATCTTGAGCCACTTTTCCAGGTTGGGTGACAGGTCAGAGCTGATGCGGGTTTTGACGCGATCGGTTGACCAGGACTGGACGTAGGTGGGGGTCAAAAACGGGGCATACAGCTCAGCTTCGGGGGTTTGCTGCTTGATGAAGGCGAGGCTGACCCCTTTCAACATGCGCCGCAGGGAGTCGGTTTCATCCCGTCGCCGCTCCCGGAGAAACATGCTGCGGGTGAGGGCCTGGTTGAGGTTGGCCGGATCGCCCATGCTCAGGTGGGTGCCGCCGATCACCGTGAGCAAATAGCGGGTGGGGGTAGTGAGGGTGGAAAAGGGCAGGAACTGCTGGCCCACGGCGGGGGTGATGGTGTCTTCGCTAGAGGCGGCGATCAGGGTGGGGATGGCGATCGCCGACAGCCCCTTATCCCCAAAAATGCGGCCCATCACCGGGTTAAAGGCGATCGCCTGGGTAACGCGGGGGTCGCGGAAAGACATCGGCTGGTCAGGTAAATCTACGGCGCTGCACTGCAGCCAGTCGGCGGGAGCCAGCCCCACCAGGCTACGTCCCTTGCAAAACTCCCGTAGTGCCTTCAGGTCGAGGATGCCACCGGCCAGGGCGAGGGCCGTATAGCCCCCCAGGGAATGGCCAATGACGGTGACCTGATCGGTGTCGATTTGATCCCGCAAAACGCTGGAATAGCGGTTGAGCCGCTGCAGCTCGTCGAGCAGGAAGCTGATGTCCCTGGGCCGTTCGATAAATTCGGTGGAGGGCAGAATTTCGCTGAGGGTGCCCCCGCCGCCCTCGCCCAGGGTGATCCCCGTGAGCCAGGCCACATTGCTGCCGGGATGCTCTAAAGCGGCTACAGTTAACCCATTGGAGGCCAGATGGTAGGCCAGGTAGCTAAAAAATCGGCGATCGGCCCCAAACCCGTGGGAAATGACCACCAGCGGCCCCCGCGACCAGCGGCTCCAGTACAAATCGACGGGAATGGTGCGATCGCGGGTGCGATCGCGGAAGGTGAGGGTTTGCTGGCGCACCCGCTCGTAGCCCGGTAGGGTGGGGTCAAAGGCCGCCTGGAAGGGCACCGCCTCCACCGTTAGCTCTTTTTCCAGGAGCGAATTGACGGCATGGCTCTGCCAGTAAGGCAGGTTGAGCTGGGAGGCCAGGGCCAGGGCGGCAGCGGCGTTGATATTGAGGTCAGTATCGGGATAAGCCTGAAGAAACCCAATGAAGCTGATGCTGCCAGAGTCTTGCACCACCTGCTGGAGGGTGGCCTGGAGCTGGTCGGGGGTGCTGTCAGGGATGGTGAGTTCCAGCACATCTAATAGCTGCTGCCCCGACGAGGAATGCAGTAGATCCTGAATCAGGGTATCTCCCACTTCGGTGTCGAGGGGAACCTGGGTGCTCAGCGCCATGCGCACTTCACCCGTGAGGAAAGGGGTGTAGGGGGTGAGGCTGTTGCGAACTTCCCCCGTTTCAGCAAAGTAAGCCAGGTCGGCGATCGCCACAGATTGCTCAACCGGGCCTAACCGGACATTTAGACGCTCAGCGGCGATCGCTGCTCCACCGCTGCCCAGACCGATGACCAGGCCGCCAATAATCCCTGCCATAGCCCTTAGCTTTACCAGAGGCAATGGGAGCGATCGCCAGGAACCAGCTTTGCCACTGGCTAGCCCGTGGACATTTGCCTGGGGGGACGACAGGGAAGGAGAAAGACAGGGCTTTGTCATCTTAAACCGAAGCAATACGAGGATTAAGCGTGAGGAAACCATGGTTTCCCCTAGTTTTCCCTGGCTATTTGAGAAAACTAGCAGGTTGGGCGGGGGGTAGATTTTGACTATAAAGAATTAATCTGAGAAGTGTCTGTAAATTCACAGAGTTTTTGAGATTATGTTTATGGATTTTTGTTAAGCCGTGGCGACAGGTGGAAGGGTGCCGTGAAAACGCGGAACCTGCCACCCCCAGCCTAACAATCCTTCATAGAAATGGGCTTCAGACCGGGCAAATGGCCATTTGCCCTTACGTCATCCGGTAGGATCATTCTCAAAAGTCTCCTACTGAATGCCCCAGCTCTCCTTTACCAGGTCACGATAGATGTTGTCTCGCACCATCATCTGTTTACGGAGAGCGATGAGAAACTCCTGGGCCTGCTCCCGCGACATCTGCTGCACCTGCCCTGCAAACGCTCTCAAGTTAAATTCCTGCTCTAACGATAGTTTTTGACCCTGGTTCATCCTGCGGACTCCTCAATCGGTTTGACGGTCAGTCGGTCTGAACTTAGAGAGATTGACCGAACTGGGAATCGGGCGATCGCCATCGCAACCCTGGCCCGACCTAATTGTCCTTATCCTATCGAGGCTCCGCCACAGTCTCACCCATCCCAGTACAGATCCGCCGCCTTCCCTGGGGCGGATCCCTGGATAAAAAAAGTAGGTCTAGCTTGCGCCAAGACCTACCCACTGTTCCAACCACCAGGTGATGTCACGGATGAAACCCGACCGTCGGGACGTATGCCTCAGTAGCGATCGCTAGCTGATCAACCCCGACCGTAGCGCTCTCACCGCAGCCTGTGTGCGATCGTCCACACAGAGTTTGTTCAAAATACTGCGGACATGGGTCTTCACCGTTCCTACCGTGACATAAAGCCGTTCTGCAATGTCGGCGTTGCTGCAACCCGCCACAATCAATTCCAAAACCTCCAGCTCGCGTTCCGTCAGCGAACAGGTTTTCATCACCTGCTCATATTCCGGATCAAGGGCCGCAATGCTGGTCGTCCCCCCTTCGGCGGCAACGCCAGCCACGGCTTTGGGCTGCTCTCGGCGGGCATTGCGCAGAATGATATAAGCAATGGAAGGATCAATCCAGCTATCCCCCGACTGCGTTACCTGCACCGCGTCAATCAGCTTATCGATGCTAGCATCCTTGATGCTGTAGGAATCTGCGCCAGCGGCAAAGGCAGCCAGAACATCATCCTCACTGTCGTGCATCGTCAACATCAGCACCTTCGTGTCGTTGGCACCAGACGATGCCTGGAACTGCCTGAAGAGGCGGGTCACCTCAATACCATCAATATCGGGCAAACCAATGTCGATGATGGCTACATCAGGTTTAGTTTGCTTGAGTACCTCCAGCCCTTGACGACCTGAACCCGCTTCGCCCACAACTCGCACATTTCCTCGTTTCGGCAGTGCCGACTGCAGGCCAATGCGGGTCAGGTCGTGGTCTTCAATTAGCACGACGCGAATGTCGTCCATAACTAACGCTTCCAGTTTTCTTCGATTATTCAGTACAGTAGCCGTTCTTTGTTGAAACCTTCATCTACCAAGAGAGGTAATACTGAAGAATAGAGGTGGGGGTGGGGATGCCAGACGTCCTGGCGATGACATTGGTTTAGATAAATAAATATCAAAAAGGGAAATCTATCTTGCGATATTTTGTAACCGGTCTAATGGCGCATTACCTTGGATAAGATAGGCCATCCCATCTGCCCCAATTAGACAGATTAGATAGATATCAGCTCTAGCGATCTCAGGGTGGGGGTTGCCCCAACCCTGCAGAAGGAGGGGTAAGGTTTATCTGACCCAATGTTCCAATCGTGAATTTCCGATCTATTTCTATGACCCCTGCCGCTGCTGGGTGTGACACCATCATCCAGCTCCTCTTACTAGAAGACGATCCAACCACCATCGAGCAGATTCAGCTCATCCTAAGTGATGGGGGGATCGTCTTTCAAATGAGGGCGATCGCCACCCTTGGCGATTTCCAGGCCGTGGTCGCCTCCCAAACCTTTGACCTTATCCTGGCGGACACCCAGCTCCTGGGGCTGCCAACGGACGGCGATCCTGTGGCGTTGCAAAAGCTGCAAATCCTGTGGCCCACGGCTCCGCTGATCCTACTCTCGACGATCCCTGGGGAAGAGCTGGCAGTGGCGGCCATCAAGCAGGGAGCAGCAGACTATGTGATGAAGCAGCGGCTAGAGCGGCTGGTGCCAGCGGTACAGGCGGCGATCGCCCCTTCCTACGACGGCAGCAAGTATTCGGCGATCGCCGCCCTCCGAGCCAGTGAGGCCCTGTTTCGCACGTCTATTGAAACGATGCTGGACTGCTATGGCATCTACACCAGCATTCGGGACGAGACCGGGCAGATTGTTGACTTTCGCGTGGACTATGTGAACGAGGCCGCCTGTGCAGTTAATCAGACGCCACGGGAGGCCCAAATTGGGCAGCGGCTGTGCGACATTCTCCCCAACCACCGGGAGATGGGCCTGCTGGACGAGTATCGCCAGGTGGTGGAAACGGGGGTGCCCCTGGTCAAAGAATCCCTCAGCTACTCCGACTATTTCGGCGGCAAGCGGCTGGAGCGGGCATTTGACATTCGCGCCTGTAAATTGGGTGACGGATTTGTGGCGGCCTGGCGGGATGTCACCGATCGCTGCCGCATGGAAGCGGCTCTCCGCCATTCCAATGAACGATATCGACTGGCGGTAACGGCCATTGACTCCATGGTTTATGACTGGGATCTGGCTACCCAGACGGTGGTACGCACCGGCAAACTGGCCCAACTGGTGGGCTACACCCCCGAAGAAGCGCCCCCTACCCGTGACTGGTGGACCTCCCTCATCCATCCAGACGATTTGCCCGATGCCATGGCGGCGGTGATGGCGGCCCTGGAGGTGAGCGATCGCTACACGGTTGAATATCGGGTGCGCCACCGCAACGGCCACGACATTTATGTCTGCGACCAGGGCGTTGTGGTGCGCGACGCCGCAGGGCAGCCCGTGCGGGCCGTGGGCAGTACCACCGACATCAGCGATCGCCGTCAGCAGCAGCAGGTGCTCCAGGCTCGCCTCGACCAGCAGGCAATGGTGGCCACCCTGGGACGGCAGGCCCTGGCGGGGGCAGAAATTGACGGGCTATTCAGAACGGTGGTGCAGGAGGTGCCCCGCACGCTGGCGGTGGACTTTTGCAGC
>JAYKGU010000094.1:0-6023 GCA_035285585.1 Synechococcales cyanobacterium | reverse complement strand
TTTGCCCTGTGGGATGGGCCTCTGGCCTGTCCCTGAGGTTTGGACAATGGCCGAGAATTCTGTGCTTTTGCCCTGTGGGATGGGCCTCTGGCCTGTCCCTGAGGTTTGGACAATGGCCGAGAATTCTGTGCTTTTGCCCTGTGGGATGGGCCTCTGGCCTGTCCCTGAGGTTTGGACAGCCGGGACGGCTATCCTACAAGAATTATCTCCATCCAAAAATACCTCTGGAAACTCCAACGCCCAATGAAATGGTTCCCGCGTTGGCTGGCCTTCCGGCTTGCCTGCATTCAGCATCCGCTGAGCCTTTTCTCGAATCTGCCGCAGCTTGTTTTCCCGTTTCTGTTTGTCTTGTTCCTCCAGGGCATCCGTCACCAGCCCCGACAACACCCCCAGGTCTTCCACCTTCAGGTTCCCGGTCTTCCCGGCCTGGGCCAGGGCTTCGCCAACTAGATAATCTGCCGCAATTTTGATGTTGTGGGTCAGTCCCTCCACTTCGGCTTGCAGGCTCTCCTTGCGGGCTAAATCTTCGATGCTATTGACCGTAAACCCTTCCAGTTCCTTTCGTTTCTCAATTGCCTTATTCAAAAGCGGTCGCCAAATATCTGACACGATGCGAAGCTGAACCGCTTCCTTATCTGGATTGAGGTTTAAGAAATAGATTTGCTCTTGGCTGGTGACTCCCAGTAACGAATCACCAGGCCGCAGTGCATGGTTCAAAAACGTAAACGGACGATTCTTTTGCAGCGTAATCAGCCACAGCGACAGCTTTGCCATCTCCACCGCCAGCGGATTCTTATCCACCCCATAGAGACAGCGATCCGCCACCAGACGCCGCGCAAAGATGCGTCGTTCATCCGGGTCGCTGGGGAGGATGGTCTCGCCCGGTTCGCCTTTGGAGAGGGAGCCGTCGGGGAGAATGCGGAGTTTGGGGGAGTGGATGGGTGAATGGGTGGATGGGTAGATGGGTGATGGGTTGTCCTCTACCCATCCACCCTCACACTCTGCTACCCTCACACCCTCCATCTCCCACGCTTCCTCCAGCCGTTCGCCCAAATAGCGACAGGTCTGCACCAAAAACGCGCCGCTGCCCATCGCCATGTCACACACCTTCAGTTGCAGCAGCTCCGCCGCCGACTTCAGCCGCCACTCCTCCTTGGGTTTGCCCTCCGCCACCCCCTCATACACCAGCGGCTCCAGGGTGTACTTGACAATCTCCTCCGTCAGGCTGCGGGGCGTGTAGTGGGTGCCGGTTTCGCGGCGATCGCTCCCCTGCGTCACAAACACACTCCCCTCCGGAATCACCACCGGATAGCCAAAGGTATCCAGGCGAATCAGCTGCGCCCAGGGCAACACGCGATCGAATAGGGGGCGATCGTTATTGCAGGCGGCGAGAAGGCGTTGAACGTCGCGAGGTTGTAGGAGCGAAGCATTCGGCAGACCCCTTGCCGATTCCATTCCAGAACCTTGGCCCGAATGCTTTGCCCCTGCCGGATTATCCGCATCACCGTCAACGGAAATATCACCATCACCATTGGAATTGGGCAACCGTTTCTTCAGCGCCGAAACCGATCGCCCCGTCTCCTTCTTCAAAAATTTAATCAGGTCATCCTCACCCTTCGCCCACAGCCGCTCCAGCTCCACCAGCGACACCTCCGGCTCCTTATCCTTCGTGCCCTCCAGCCCCAAAATTGGCTCCGTCGCCCGCACTGCAGTATGGTCCAGCAAGCCCTCATACACATGGCCAATCTGCTCAATATCCAGCGCCCGAAACGACAGCTTGCGCGGCTCGATGCCGCCCCCCGGTACCCGGATTTGAAGGATCTGCAAGGCTTCCAGCAGGTGTAGTACCGTGCGGTTGTTGATCGGAATCGGGTTGGCAGGTACGTCTAGCCAGCAGGTTCCCCGATCGCGCCCTTCCAGAAACGGAAAGCGATCGGGGTTAAACAAACTGCCCCCATAGGCCGGAATCTCCAGCGCCTCGTGCCACACGCCCCCATGCACCGCCCGAAACGTCGCCAGCAGTCGGCACCAGGCATCATGCTTGCGCTCCAGAATTTCTTCCCCCGACTGATCCGCCTCTTCCCGCAGGCGCGATCGCAGCGTCGAAACGGCGTAGTGGGTGTCATAAAACTCCGTTTCATGGCTGGGAATCAGGGCGTTTTCTTCCGCGAAGAACAGAAACACCAGCCGCATCATCACCGTCAGTGCCGACTCGTAGAGCTGGGTTTCGGGCAGTCCTTTAAGGAGCGATCGCCCCCGGTCCTGGTCGATGCGATCGATGGACTGCACCAGCACCTCCACCGCCTGCCGCACCTGGTAGCCCAACTGGTCGGTGACCTCCTGCTGGCTATTGACGCTCTTGGCCAGCATCACCTCCAGGATCTCCGAATCATCCACCCCAAAAAAGCGACTCACCCCCAGCAAGCTGCGGAAGGCCCGCAGGGTAATCTTCTCCTCCTGCCACAGCGTCGCATACCAGGAGATGAAGCCTGTCGTCTCCCCCTTTGGCGCATTCACCAGCATCCAGTGCTCGCCATTCGTCAGCAAGCCCAACCGCACATCGCAGGCATGGAGCAGCTCCATCATCCGCGTAGCCGGACTGGCCGCCCACCGCGACCCCTTCACCCCTTTTTCCAAATCCTAATGAGCAGGCACCATCTGAATCAGCATTCGCGGTTTGCCCGCTTCCGCCGCCCCATTTGGGTTCACCACGACCCAATCGGGGCGCAGAGTCTCCTGATACTCCGCTACTGTCACCGAAAGCCCAGCGGGAATCTCCTGCCCCGCCTTCAGTACCTCATCCGGCAGCTCCAGCGTCTCCCGCAAGACAAACTCCACCCACGCCCGATGGATGGCCACTTCCGGTCGCACCCCCTGCTGATTGTCCTGCCACTCTTCATGGGCCAGCTTCAGCCGCCGCAGGTGGTCAGGGTCATGGGCTTCCAGACCATTGGGAAACACCTCCAGCAGCACCGGCAGGCTAAGAAACGGCCCAGAGGCTTCCACCAGAGACAACCATTCAGCGTGATGACGGGCAATAGACATAGTTTTTTCTCAGGAAAAGACTTTTGAGGCTGACATCATCCCCTAAAAGGGATTGAAATACGCGTTATCTGGACTGGGTGACTTCCGTTATTTTTCAGTTGTAATAGCCCATAGCCTCACTTGGCTCATGATTTCTCTAGTTTACTCAAAAAGTAAAACGCTATCCGGTTCCGCTATTTTGAGGGGTTGATTTCGCTTCTGTTAGAAAAGATGCCCAAGGCTCTGCCAATTGATACTCACGAATTCTGACTCCCTGCCCGGACAGCACAGGCTCCATAAAACGCTCACTTGACCATTCTCCTAGCCACTCACGAGCTGTTCGGTCCGATACGCCAAACCAGGCTTCTACATCTGCAGGACGTACGGTTAGAGGCTCAGGGATGTCTGCTAGCACCCTTGCTAAGAGACGTGTTAACATCTGTTGCTGTCGCCGTGATAACTCATCCCAGGGAACATCTCCAATGTTTCTAGCCTGATAGAGAAGCGTCGCTCTCTTTTGTAGATCTTTAGCGGCAAGAGCTAAAATTTCCACAAAGTACTCTAGCCATGGCGAGTAGTCAGGGTCGTGACGTCCCTCATAAAAATTGACGGGTAATCCCATCTGTAAGCTGCGATAGTAGCGATCGCGGTCAGCATTGAAATATTCATCAAACGAGAAGAAACCCCGCATTCGGTAGCTACTTCGCCAAAGCTCGGCTGTCGCTAACAATCTTCCCGTTCGACCATTGCCGTCGTCAAAGGGATGAATGCTCAGAAATCTGTGGGTTAAAATCCCAGCCCGAATCGGTGTTGGCAACTCAGCCGCTGCTGGGGAAGACAGCCAACTTGTGAGATCTTTCATCAGCACCGGGACGTCTTGCGGCTCTGGCGGAGCATAGTCAATGCTTCGAGTAACTGAATCTACGACCGGGCATTCAGTAGTCCGATACTGGCTACGACTGCCGCGCCGTCCTCGACTTCGTACAATGACGATGCGATGTAGTTCTTGAATAAAAGCCTCTGTTATGGGTGATTGAGTTTCTGAAAATTCTTCTACCCGATCAAGTGCACGCCAATAGTTTCTGACTTCTTGTTCTGCATCGCTACGCTGACGTCCACCCTGGGCGATCGCCTGTCGCATCGCTGCCTCATCTAGTGGATTACCTTCAATTTGAGTTGAGTTGCGAGTACTACGCTGTAAAGCATCATGACGGAGTCGCAATGTTGTGTCAGGAGGTAGAGGCAACACATCAATCACTGCCCTTGCCCCCTCAATCATTCCTATATTTTTGGTAAGACTATGGGTATAGGAAAATCGCGGCACGAAAACCATTAAATCTATTCCTAAAATGCTGAACGAGCAGCTTTGACTGGTACTAAATAGGTTACAGCCAGAGGAAATAACCGGGAGGTGGGGTTTTGGAAACGGGCACGGATAACCGCCGTTTCCTGCTCAATCTCCTGGGGAATCTTCTCGGCCCGCAGCCGCAGACTGCCGATGTTTCGCTCAAACTGTTCCCGCTCAGCAGTGCTGAATATCTCTAGCTGCTCCATTTCCGGCTCCTCCAGTTCTGCAAGAATCTGCTGGCGCAGTTCATTCAGGATAGCGGTAATATCGGCGATTTCCTTTTCGCAGCGATCGCCCAGTGCCTTCTTCAGGCCATCGGTGCGCTGCTCCATGCGGACTTCGAGCGATCGCAACAGCGGCTCCTGATGGCTGGGCCACAGCTCCATCAACCTCTCCTGGAACGACTCCGGCACCAGGTCAGGAAGGGCGGCGGCGAGGGCTTGCTGCACCTGTCCCACATTCAAGCGGCTGAAGCGTCCCTCCTTCAGCAAGCCCCCAGCGGTGATCACCTCCTCGTGCAGCCGCTGCTGATCCCCACCCAAGATCATTAGCCGACCGTAGGCCACCACCACCGGATGCTCCAGGGTCGAGCTGGGCACCAGCCGGGCCGTTACTCGATGTAGCCGCTTAGTGCCCTCCCGCGACCAGACCTCTGCCCGCAGCAGCCGCAGACACATCTGCACCAGCCGATGGTTGAGATGCACCAGCACCACATCATCCCTCCCGTGGGCAGCATCGGGGTCAAACACGACAGGGCGAATCTGACGAGTGTGGGGATGGGCCAGCCCCTCGGAACAGGCTGACCAGCTTCCCTTTAGCGGCGGCAGGTGGTAGGCCCGTCCCCGCAGGTCGGGCACTTCGGTGGGCATCAGGGCCGGTTGGTCGGCCAGCTCCAGCCCGATTTTCACCACCGATTCGATATTCTCTGGCGTCAGGCGCAGGGTGCGGCGGGTTTCGCTCAGCTGCTCCCGCAGTTGCTCGATGCGATCGCGCACTGATCGCTCAAACTTAAGCATCCGCCGCACCGGTTCTGACTCCCGCTCTGCCGTTGCCGTGTCCAGCGTCACCCGTCGGCCCAGCATCGCCTCCTCCACCTGGCTGGCAATTACTGGCCCCACCTTGCCCAGGTCTTCGCGGATGTGATTCACCTTCAAGGCCGCCCGCATGAGAAATTCCAGGTCGCCCTCCAGCTCCCCTGGTCTGAGACCGGCGATCGCCGCCTGCTGATAGTCCTTGCCGACAAAGTGGTGAATCAATACTTCATAGTGATGCTGGCCCGACTGGTCAACCCAGCCCCGCTGCCCATGTCGGTCAATCCGTCCGTTGCGCTGCTCCATCCGGTTGGGGTTCCAGGGAATTTCATAGTGGATGAGGTTGCAGCAGTGGTTTTGCAAGTCCAGCCCCTCAGACGCCGCGTCCGTTGCCAGCAGAATCCGCACGGCAGACTGGTCAGGACTGGTCTGAAAAGCCGCTTTCACCGCCTCCCGCTCCTGGGTATCCATACCGCCATAAAGGGTCATAAGGCGGTCTCCTTCCGCTAGCCCCTGGCTGGCTAAGAGGTTATAGAGCCACTTCTGGGTGGCGCGATACTCCGTGAAGATGATCACCCGCTGGTTTGACCAGATTCTGCCCTCACCCCCAGCCCCTCTCC
>JAYKGU010000093.1:0-58245 GCA_035285585.1 Synechococcales cyanobacterium | reverse complement strand
ATGAGTAATGCTGCTTTGGCTTTGGCGATCGCCTCGATGGCGTTGCCCGATGCTGCTGAATCGCAGGGGTTGACGGTGGATGTGGCGATCGCTGCGGATGGCGATTCCCATCGGTCTCAGGCGGCGGGGCAGGGTGGTGATGCTTGGCAGGGTCGTCGCGATTTGTGGTTGCGTCCGGGGTGGCGGGCGGAGCTGCTGGTGACGGTGCATAATCGGAGCGATCGCCCCGTGGGGTGGCGCATGGCGGTGGGGGGAGATTTTCCCATGGAGGGGGAGCCGCTCTCCAGGACAAACTGGTGTGAGTGGCAGCCAGAGCCGCTGGCGGAACTGCAGCCCCAACAGACGGTGCGGCGATCGCTCGGTTTTCTCGTGCCGGGAGATTTCTTTGAGCAGTCGGATGCCCTCCAGCAAGCGCCCCAATTGCGCCTGAACTACCAGGGGCGGGTGAGCATCTATATGGAAGGGAGCGGGCCGACGGTTGATGATGAAAGGCTGGTGGATGAGCAGTCTTTTGCTCTGTTGGTGCGCCCTGCCAGTGCCTATTTGAACTTTCTGCCAAACTTTTATCGGGAAGTGGATTTTGCTGGGCGGCTCCTCAGCATGTTTGAGCAGGGGTTTGATCCGGCGGTACAGGCTACGGATGCTTTGTGGGCCTATTTAGATCCGCTGACGGCCCCGGAAGCACTGCTGCCCTTCCTGGCGCACTGGGTAGCCTGGCCCCTGGATCCCCGCTGGAAGATTGGCCAACAGCGCCGCCTCATCCGCCATGCCATGACCCTGTATCGCTGGCACGGCACCCGCTGGGGTTTGCGGCTTTACCTGCACCTTTACACCGGCTTGCCCCTCGACCCCCACCTGCCGGAGGCGGAGAAGCATATCGCCATTGAGGAAACCCACTGCCAGGGCCTGGTGCTGGATGACGCACCCCTGGGGCAAGGGGCCATTCTGGGGGGAGGGCGGCCCTATCATTTTCAGGTGCGGCTCCGGTCAGAGCAGCCGGAGCAAATTAATGAGACGCTGGTGCGGGAGCTAATTGAGCGGCAAAAGCCCGCTTTTTGCACCTACGACCTGGAAATTGCTGCGGTGGGATGAACATTTGTTAAGCATCGTGGAAAACGGGCGTCAGCACGGTGACAGAAGGAATAGAAACTCCCTCCCTTGATGATCGGATCCATGGATGAATGTCACGGCTTCCCAGGGATCTCTGCCAAATGACCCCGCTAGAGAGAGTCGCTCATATCCAATTGACGTTATGACCCATTACCCCTCTGACCCGTTGACCTTTACTGCCCCTGTGAGCCTGCAGGCGCACCAGCATGCCCAGCAAATCTGCCAGCAGCAGGGCGATCGCCAAAGAGCTACGCAAATTTATTTGAATGTGCTGGCGGTTGCCGCTGTGCGGTTTTACCTCACCTGCATGGGAGTAGACACCCGCTGGGATACCTGCCAGAGTGCCGATCCTGTCTTGCTTGCAATGATGGATACGGCTGATCTGGAGTTGCTTCACTTGGGAAAAGTGGAATGCCGCCCGGTGCTTCCCCAATCAGCCTCTGTCCACATCCCCCTGGAGGTTTGGGGCGAGCGGTTGGCCTATGTGGCTGTGCAGTTTGACGATGCCCTCCAGAGTGCTACTCTATTGGGGTTTGTGGAAACTGTGCAAACCCAGGAGGTGCCCCTGGCCCAGCTCAAGCCGCTGGACGATTTACTGCCGTATTTACAGCAAGTCCAGGAAAGCCGGGCCACAGCGCCACGGATTTGTCTGAGTCGCTGGCTAGAAAACTGGGTGGATGACGGGTGGCGATCGCTGGACTCCTTGCTGGGTTCCCATCGGCCCCAACTGGCCTTTAGCTTCAGAACCAATCATTTTCTGGCGGATGAGGCGGTGGGTCGGGCAAAGCTTCTAGATCTGGGGCTGCAGTTCAACCATCAGTCCCTGGCACTGCTCATCGCCATCACCCCAACGACTCGCACCAATGGGGCCAGCGGCTCCCAGGAGCTATTGGATGTTTTGGTGCAGCTCCACCCCGGTGATGGCTTGGCCCACCTGCCCGCCGCCATTCACATGAGCCTGTGCTCGGAGTCGGGCCAGATACTGCAGGATGTGCGATCGCGCCATCACGATAACTACATCCAGCTCAAACGGTTTCGGGGTATCCGGGGGGAATGCTTTGATATTGAGGTGTCCCTCGGCCAGACAAAGGTGGTCGAAAAGTTTATGATCTAAACTGCCCCTGGTGCCTATGAAAGTTTAACCAGGGAAAAACATACCTGCTGTAGGTCGCTATAAATCATCTCCCACCGGAGGTACACCCCACCTGCTTTATTTATGTCCAGCCACTTACCGGGGTTTTCGGTCAGGTTCTTAAGACAGGCGATGACAAAATTGGATGGAGCTTATGGACAAGGTTGTGGCTTTGAGCTTGGGAACGGGGGATTTTGCCAGCGGCTTTCCTGCGGTGACGGCCCAGATCTGGGATCGGACAACGCCCCATCCGGTCAAGTTTACTGCGGCTTTGCCAGCGGCTCCCCAAATTCCTGAGTTTTATCGGCGGTGGCAGTTGCTCTACCTTTCCCTGCATCAGCGGCTCGATCTCGGTCTGCGCATTGAAATAGAAGCCGCCGATGTTACCAATGTTTCAGAACGGGAGTTCAGTGATTTGTGTCAGCAGCTTGCCCAGGCAATCAATGACTGGCTGGATGCCCCATCCTTTTGCCCGGTGGTTCAGCAACTGCGCACCCATCTGGACATTCACGAGGAAATTCGCTTCATCTTTGAATCCAATGTCCGCCTGCTGCAGCGCCTGCCCTGGCACCTGTGGAATTTTTTTAATGACTATCGCCATGCCGAAGTGGCCCTGAGTACACCAACCTATCAGCGATCGCAAACGCAGGTCTCTCCCCTGGTCATGCCCAAACCCAGGGTTTTAGCCATTTTAGGAAATAGCCGAGGCATTGATACGGCGGAAGATCGCGCCTGTTTAGAGCAGCTATCTGACCGGGCCGAGCTGACCTTTCTGGTGGAGCCAACCCGCGAAGAACTCAATCAACAGCTCTGGCAACCATGGCATATTGTCTTTTTTGCCGGTCATAGCTTTAGCCAGGACACCGGCACGCTGCAGCTCAACCGTGAAGACACCCTGACCCTCAAACAGCTTTGCTATGGCTTGAAATACGCGATCGCCCAGGGTCTCAAGCTGGCAATCTTCAATTCCTGCGACGGTTTGGGGCTGGCCCAGGCCCTCGCGGATTTGCACATTCCGCAGGTAATTGTTATGCGGGAGCCAGTGCCGGATCAGGTGGCCCAGCGGTTTCTGCGATACTTTCTGGCTTCTTTTGCCAGCGGCAAATCGCTCTACCGCTCGGTGCGCGAGGCACGGGAGCGATTGCAGGGCCTGGAAGGCATCTATCCCTGCGCCACCTGGCTGCCGGTGATCTTTCAAAATCCAGCCGAAGATCCTCCCTACTGGCAAGACTGGTATGGGGGAGCGCGCCTTTCTGCCGCCTCAAATACTTCCCGAGCAAAGCCGCTGTCATCCGTTAGCACTACCCTGGCGGCGATGCGATCCGTGCTGCTGACCAGCCTGATGATGACGGTGATGGTGATGGGAGTCCGCCATTTGGGCCTGCTGCAGGGGTGGGAGCTGCAAGCCTTTGATCGGTTGATGCGATCGCGCCCCGATGAGCCTCCCGACGATCGGTTGCTCATTGTGGCCATTACGGAAGATGACTTTCAACTCCCGGTTCAGCAGCAGCGTACAGGTTCCCTTTCTGACCAGGCTTTCATCCAGCTATTAAATACCCTGACGGCGCTGCAGCCGCGAGCCATTGGCCTGGACATTTACCGGAACTTCCCGGCCCAGTCCCTCACAGCCGCGCAGATTCAGCAGATTCAGTCAAACAACCGCCTGTTTGCCGTTTGCAAAGTGCGCGATCGCCAGACCCACCACCCCGGCATTGCCCCCCCTCCAGAGGTGCCTCTGGAACGGCAGGGCTTTAGTGACATCGTGGTCGACCCCGATGGCGTGCTGCGGCGGCATTTGCTAGCCATGAACCCCCATCCCACCTCGCCCTGTGAAACGCCCTATGCTTTGAGTGCCCAACTGGTGTTCCACTATCTGGCCGCCGAGGGCATGACCGCCCAGTTCACCTCCGACCAACAGCTGCAGATGGGCGATGTGGTGTTTGAACGGCTCCACAACCGCCAGGGAGCTTACCAGGGGATTGACTCCTGGGGCTACCAAATTCTACTGAACTATCGCCCCCATCAGTCCATTACCGGCATTGCCCGCACCGTCACGCTAGCGGAGGTGCTGTCGGGGCAGTTGGGGGTCGATGATGTGAAAGATCGGATTGTCTTGATTGGCGTTGTTGCAACCAGTGCCGGAGACTATCTGGCAACCCCCTACAGCTCCGGCTTTGCTGCCTATGAAGAAGTTCCCGGTGTGGTCGTGCAGGCCCAGATGGTCAGCCAGCTTTTAAGCGCGGTACAGGATGGCCGCCCCCTGCTGACTCCGTTGCCCCGATGGGCTGATGGGCTATGGGTCTGGGGGTGGGCTGTGGTGGGTGGATGGGTGGTTTGCTGGGGGCGATCGCACCCCCGGCTTTTGGTCGTCCCCTCGCTGGCCATCCTTCTTGTGGGTAGCATCACCATCGGTGCAATTTATTTGACTGCTTTGGCGCTGCTCACCCAGGGCTATTGGGTGCCGCTGGTGCCCGCTGCGCTTGCAGTTGTGCTCACAGGCGGCCTGCCCATGGCCCTCCCCCCCCTATCCGCCGCCTGTTCCCGTGGGTTCCCGCTTAAAGCGGGACAAGCTTAGCGGGATAGTAGGGTGCGCTGCGCCCCACTTTCCTGCCTTCAGTTGATACCCATCGTTGTCTTTTCCGAGGTTAGCATGGCATCAAGGTTTCCTCTTCAACCCATTGGCTGGCTCAGCAGTGCGCTCTTCCTGGGGATGCAGCCATTACCGCTGCTGGCCCAGTCACCCCCGGCAGCGTCGCCCCTCTTTGCCTCCCCGCCTCCCCCTTCAAACCTGGGGGAACCGGGAGGTCGCAGCGAAGCCGCCAGTCGGGGGTGCAGCCTCCAGGAAACAGATCCAAGTACCCAGGAAGAGGGGCTGACGGCTCTGGTGCCGGTGGTGGCAGCCGATGCCTTTGATGCGGTATGGGGGGTTACCACGCTGGAGCGCCCGACTTTCTGGTTTGACATTTCCCGTTCAATTGCCCCAGGCACGGCGGAGTTTATCCTTGAAGATGGCACTAACCAGTGGACTTATCCCGTTTCCCTGGCGAATTTGTCTGGGATTGTGCAGATTTCACTGCCGGAATCCAGTCCACCTCTGGTGCCGGGGGTCGACTACCACTGGTATTTCAACGTCTACTGCCAGCCCGAACAGCCGCCTTTCTTTGTCCACGGCTGGATTCGGCGAGTCGAGCTGGAACCTGACCTGGCTGCAGCGCTGGCCCAGGCTGACCCCGCCCAACAGGTGGAGCTTTATGGGGCCAGTGGTATCTGGTACGACGCCCTGGCGATCGCTGCCCATCTGCGGGCCACTCGCCCTAACCATCCTGCCTGGAGCCGCCTGTTGGAAAGTGCTGATTTAGAAAGCCTCGCTGACCGCCCCCTGGTTAACTGCTGTCGGGTAGAGCCGGATTGAGCTTTGGGCCAACCATCAAAGCCAATTTCCAATCAAAACGTAGGGCGACCAGTAAAGGGGCCGCCAGTACCTTTGATCGTGCAAGAGCTGGAGCTGGGCCTGCCGCAGCGCCTCGGCCTTGGGCAACCCCGTCTGTAGCGCCTGGTAGAAAGCGCTCATGAGCTGAGCGGTAGAGGCATCGTTCACATTCCACAGAGAGGCCAGGGTACTGCGTGCCCCTGCCCGGATGGCCACCCCTGCCAGCCCCAAAACGGCCCGGCGATCGCCCGCAGCGGTTTGGCAGGCGCTTAGCACCAGCAGCTCAATGGCACCTGCCTGGGCATCGGTGCGGGTTTGCAGCACCTGCTGCACATCATCGACATAGATGCGCTCGTCCCAGGCGACAATGAAGGTCTCGCTGGCCTGGGAGCTGAACTGGCCATGGGTGGCCAGGTGTACCACTGGAAAGGGGCGTTGCTGCACCTGGGTCTGCAGCGCCGCGCGGGTAAATTCGTCATTCAGCAAGGTCTGGCCCGGCAGTTGGGACTGGATGGTTTGCAGCTCCAGGGGCACATGGGGGAGTGCAGAAAACCCTGAGCGGGGTTCACTGACGCCCGCAGCAATGACACTTAGCTCAACTTCCTGCAAGGGTTTGGGGCCAATGAGCTGTAGCCCTGGCGTGAGGGCAAGGCTGTAGGTTTCAATCAGGTAGCGATCGCCATCATAGAGCGCCGCCATCGGTATATTGCGCAGTTCACCATCTAAAACAAACACAAGGGTATCAATATCGGCCTGGGCCAGGCTCTCTTCAGCCGGACGGATCAGCCAGTCGTATATCTGTTGGGAGATGGCCTGGGCCTGGCGGTGGCGCTGGGGTTTTACCAGTTCCTGGCGGAGCTGATCAAGGGTTTGCTGTACGGTCTTCTGATCAACTGCAATTGTGAAAGCCTGCAAAGGCTGCTGAGGCAGGGTGAGAATCACCGTGAGCTGCCGGGGGAGAATGATGGGATAGATCACAGCCGCCGTTGGATCCTGCTGTTCAATCACCTGATCGAGAACCTGCGTGGCATCCAGACACGCCTCCCGCAAAAAGTTGTTCAGCTCGGCGATTTGCAGCGACTCAATCACCCATCTGGCACGCTCAAGTCTGGGCTGGCTGAGCGTTGTCCCCTCCGAGTGCAGCAGCAGTTCGACCAACTGGCGGTAGACCGGCTCGACTTCATCCCGAAAGGAAAACTGAATATCGGGATTGACGCCCACCAGGTCGTAGCGCAGGGATTGGAGGGCGGCAATGGCGGCTTCATAGGCGGCGATCGCCCCGGAAAAATCACCCTCCTGAGCCAGCAACCGCCCCATTTGCCACTGCCACTGATAGGCCAGATCGGAGGCCTGGGTTGCCTGGGAAAGCAGTAACGCCTGCCGGGTTAGCTCTTTGGCTTCGATCCACTGCCGGTTGTGCTCATACACCTGCCCCAGGGTGCCCAGGGCATCGGCCTCCGCCCGTGGATCCTGGAGGGTCTGGGCCTGCTGAACGGCGATCGCCAGCAAGTCGGCTAGCTGTGCCCTCGAAATCAACGGCGGCACCTCTGCCCCGCTAGCCGCCGTCGGGAGCCGCAAAAAGGTGCGGGCCAGATCAATTCGCAGATAAACGGTGCGGCGGCTGGGGGGCAGTGCTGCCATCTGGGTGAGAAGCGACGGGAGGTGGCGCTGAAGCGCATCTCCCTGCCGCTGGTCTAACCAGAGTTTGAGCCGCTGCAGTTGGGCGGATACAAGGGTAATAGAGGGCGGGGCGATCGCCACCACCTGGTCATAGTAGGCCAGGGCTGCCGCCGTGTCCTGCTGCTCAGAGGCTGTGTTGCCCAGGCTCAGCAGCGTCTCGGTGACGGCATTGGGGTCAGCAAGGGACTGGGCGATCGCCAAACTTTGCTCCAGCAGTTGCCGGGAAATTGCCAGATCGCCCGTCACCCGCAGTACATTGCCCAGGTTCCGCAGTCCAGCGGCTTTCACCAGCGAATCGGGCAGGTCTTGAAGCTCCTGCTGGATGTGGGTGAGCTGGTCGTAGGCCCGGCGATACAGCCCCAGGGAGCGCAGCGCCTGGGCTTGATTAATCTGGTTGCGGAGCCGCCAGGTCGGGGCCGCCAGCGAATGCCCCACCTGTTCATAGATTTCAAAGGCTTGCTGCCAACTGGCAAGCGCCGCATCCCCCTGCCCTCGGGCCAACTGCAAATGCCCCTGAACGTCCAAGACCTGAGCCAAAACGGGCGATCGCCCCTCTCCAGTGCTGCCTTCCAGACGGGCGATCGCCGCCTGGATTGCCCCATCCGCGTCGCGCAACTGTCCCAGTTGCTGATAGGCCAGCGCCAGATTGCTCAGGATCGTCGCCTGCTGCATAGGGTTGGTGAGAGCAGGGAGGGCCTGCTGCCAGGTGGCGATCGCCTCAGCAAACCGCCCCGCCTGATACAGCTCCCGACCCTGCTGCTCCCATCGCAGAGCCTGGGATGGGTTTTGGGCGGTGGGTAAGCTAGCCAGTAGGGCGTGGGCGGCGGTGGGTAAGGCGGCGGCTCCCAAAAACAACCAAAGGCAAAGCACCAGCGGAGCCATCCGGTGTCCTGGGCCGAACCATCGGCTGAGCCATTGATTGAACCAACGGTTAGGCCATCGGCACCGAACCTGAAAACGTTTGACCATGGCTATCACGCCACCTTTCTCGCTACTCATGGGGGCAAAGGTTGAAGGGTTCGCTCAATGGGGTCATCGGGGCCGCTGCCGTGAGGGACACTGTGCCATCTGCCGCCACCACCCAGCCCTGCGCCTCCACCAGGAGCGGTGCTGTCGTCCGCTGGGCTTCCTCTGCATGGGGATGCACCTCCGCCGTCAGGTCAGAGACGACCAGATCCATGTAGCTCCCCTCGCTGCTATGAACCGCTGCCGGTCGGGGGGGCAAACCGCCCCGGCCTATGACTACAAACTCGCTCTGGGGGCGATCGCCCCCGCTACTGGGCTGGCAGACCTGGTTTAATTCAGGGGCGATTGGCTGTTCCGGCAATTCTACCAGGCCCTGTTCGGGTTCCAGATCGAGGGCGTCCAGGGTGATGCGGCCACTCAAGCGGGGGTTGGTTTGGGAGATGGCCGTGATATCGTTGCTGGGTAGACGCGCCGGATCAAGCTCGGTAGGATCGCGGGTCGCCAGCAGCGTTTCCAGATCCGCCCGCGAACGGAGGTTCAAGTTAAACAGGGCCGCCGCCGTAATCCGGATGTTTCCCCCCTGGCCATCAAAGGCATTGGCAATAATATCGCTGTTTTCCAAAGGGGCAGACACGATAAAGTCGGAGTCGATGGAAATATCGCCGCCATTGCCCCCCGCCTGCAGGGTTCCGGCGGTGGTAGAAATTTGGCTGTTCTGACGCAGCAGCAGCAAATCTAGCGGCTGTGTCTGCAAACCCCTCAGCAAGATATTGCCCCCTTCCCCCGCCGATGCCGCCGCCGTAATTTGGCTTTGATTGTTAATCTGGACGACATCCGCATTGACCGTGAGGTTTCCTGCATTTCCCGTGCCAATGCTGTCTGGATCGATGAGGCAGTTGAGGCAGAGATCGGGTAGAAAGGCATTAAAAAGCTGGATCAAGGTTTCAATTGAAATACCGGCCTGATCAAAGTTGCTGCTGGCGACGGTTACCCGGCCTCCATTGCGGATATCCAACCTGGGGCTATTGATCTCCAGGCTGCCGCTGGTGCCACTGCCAAAGCTTTGGGCGTACAGCCCGCTGATAAACCGATCCGAGGATTCGCCCTGATCCTGGTTAAAGTCTCGAATTTCCACGGATTCAGAGGCATTGACAATCAGGTTACCCCCCTGGCCCCGGCCCCAGGTTGACACTGAGATGAACGCGCCATCACTCACCAATAGACGCCGGGTATTGATTTCAATACTGCCCGCTTCCTGGACTCCAGGGGGTCTGTCTGCCTGACTCAAGGTATCGGCGTAAAACCCGCTGGGAATCTCGGTGACGCCAAACGCAAACTCGATCGGCCCCGATCGGCCACTCAAGACCACCGATTCCCTGGCATTGATCAGTAGCCGCCCGCCCTGGAGTCCATTAATATCCGCAATCACGATGGAGGCCCCATCCCGCACCGTCAAGTGCCGGGTGTTGATGGTCACATCGCCGCCTGTGTCGCCGCCAAAGGTGCCCGCTCCAATCACGCTATTGAATAGCTGCTCACCCCCAACGCCCACCCCAATAATGTCCACCGTCTCTGCCGCATCAATGGTGGTATTGCCACCGTTTTTACCTGCAGCAAAGGCCGCACTTGAAATCGCCGCACCGTTTTGAATCCGCAGGCGTTGGGTTTGGATGGTGATATCGCCTGCATCGGTTCCTCCCCCTGCACTGCTGGTAAACACGCCACCCGGTAGGGCAAAGTCCTCCGAGAACACCGTGATGCCGCTGAGCAACACCGAGTCAGCGGCCTGGATGGTGATATCGCCGCCCTCCAGCCCGTCTCTGGTGGGACGGGTCGATAGCCTTGCCCCATTCCGAATCACTAAATCATGGGCCTGGACGTGGATGCTGCCCCCACCGTTAACCCCCGCCTCCACCACGGTTGCCTCCTGGGCCGCATTATCGGTGAGATGGATGTTCCCCAATCGTTCGACGCCGCCGTAGTTGAACGTCCAGCGATCGCCCCTTTGTGACATTGCCACCACTCCCCCGGCCACTCCCCCCAGGTGAATATCCCCCCCAAAGGTTGTCAGGTTACCACCGGTTAACCGCAACTGGCCGCCAATCAGGGCCAGCGTTTGCTGAGACGGTACCCGCAGGCCCGGAAACCCCGACAACGTATTGCGTCGACCATCGGAGCTGGGCGATCGCGACCGATTGACAATGGCACCATTGAAGTCGTGATTGAACCACAAAGCCGCAGGGCTGACTCTGAGCAGGTTGCTGCTGTCGGGTGCCGAAGCACTGAAAAAGCCCCGGTTGCCGAGCTGGATACGATTGGCCGTGGTGGCCACAAAGGAGGCGTTTACATCCAGTCGGGCATGGCGTCCAAAGAGAATGCCGTAAGGATTCATGAGAAACAGGTTCGCCTCCCCCAGAACCCCCAACTGGCCGAAAATCTCCGATCGCCCCACCCCGGTGACGCGGCTCAAAATTGTCTCCACCCCCGCTGGACTGGTGAAATAGGCCCCCCGCCCCGCTTCGATGTTGAATTCCTGGAAGCTGTGGAACAGGTTTGCGCCCCGCCGTGCTCCGCCCTCAATGCGATCGCTCAGCACCCCGCGAATTTCCACATCCGGCACAATGCGGGTACTTTCACGGCCCAAAGTCCGATCCGCGATGGGCCGCCGTTGGGCCATGGCCCCATCGGTCAGGAGTAGGGAAAGGGGGGCGATCGCCCCTGCCAGTAGCAAACGCCCCAGCCATCCCCCCAGCCAGCTCTGGTACTTTTGGTATTGGGTTTTCAAAGGTTTTGCCTCCTCTGAAGAAATGATGAGGATCGGTGGCGACTACAGCCTGCGGGCCTGGGTTCGCGGGGTGAACTCCCCGCAGTGTGAAGAATTCACCCTTTCTCATGTCCTAATGCCAAAGAGTAGGAGCATACCAGCAAGATATAGCAAATCCCCTGGGACAAATTTTTTTCTAAGGGCAGTTTATTTTTCTGTAACGATATGTAACACGCCGCAGAATTCTTCCAGGATTGGCCCTGATAAAGCGGCAGAACCATAGGAGTCAAGCCCTCATGACACTCTCGATCCATCAACTAATGACTACCCCTCCCCAGCCCCAGGCAGATTTCACTTCACCCATTCGCCCGATTCCCCAATTGCTCAATGCGGTTCAGGCCCAACGGCACCGCCAGGTTCTAATTGATGGCCGTTGGTTTTGCGACTTTGCCTCCTGCAACTATTTGGGGTTTGATCTGCACCCCCTGATCCAACAGGCCATTCCCCAGGCGATCGCCCGGTGGGGCACCCATCCCAGTTGGACACGGGCCGTTGCCTCACCCCACCTCTACCAGGAGCTGGAGCAAAAGCTGGCGGAGCTGGTGGGCGCTGCCGCAACCCTGGTTTTTCCTTCCCTGACCTTGCTTCACATGGGCGTGATTCCTCTGCTGGCCGACCAGGAGAGCGTGATCTTTCTCGACCAGGCGGCCCACCGTTCAATTTACGAAGCCTGCCGTCTGGCCCGCCAGGGCGGCGCAACGGTGATTCGCTATCGCCACAATAGTCTCTCAGACCTGGCCCGAAAGCTGGAGAAGTATGCAGACAAACCCACAAAATTAATTGCCGTGGATGGTGTCTATTCCATGGGGGGAGACTGCGCTCCTCTGCCCAGCTACCTTCATTTAGCCCAGCGGTTTGACGCCAGACTCTATGTGGATGATGCCCATGGGTTTGGGCTACTGGGGGCGAATCCCGATGCCCAATTGCCCTACGGCTATGGGGGCAGCGGGGTGGCCAACTATTTTGGCTTGCAGGAGTATGGGAAAACAATGATTTATTGCGCTGGGCTATCAAAGGCTTTCTCCTCCTTTGGGGCCTTTGTGACCTGTGCGGATGAGGAGGTCAAAAATCGGCTGGCCACCGCCTGGAGCCTGGTCTTTTCCGGCCCTATCCCAATCGCCAGTCTGGCCGGTGCGATCGCTGGTCTGGAAGTCAATCATCAGGAGGGCGATCGCCGCCGCCAGCACATTTATCGCCTCACCCGACAGTTGGTGACAGCGGCCAGGGAAATGGGCTTTGAGGTGGACAATGAAACCTATCTGCCCATTGTGAGCGTAGTCATGGGAGACGCGGAGCACATGGTGGCGGCTTGTCAACAGCTCTGGCGAGATGGCATCCTGGTGACGCCTGCCCTGCATCCCGCTGTGCCCAGTCACCGGAATGCCCTGCGATTTTCTGTAACGGCAGCCAATACGGATCGGGAAATCGAGCGGGCGATCGCCTCTTTGCAACACATCAGGCGACATTTAGCCCTCAGCCAAGCTGCCTAGAAGACAATTTCCGGGGGAAAATTTTCCCCCGGTTAAACCTTTGGTAGGGGCAAAGGGCTATTTACCCCTCCGTCGTTGGGTTTGGTCAGTTGCAGAAATCACCTAAGCAGGTTGCCAACCCTCACGATAGAAGGAAATTCGGTATTTCCTGCCAGTTTGAGGAACATTGCGGTGCAGCAGATCCGAGAGGGTTTTGGTCTTTTGAATCTCTTCCCAACCGACTGGGGAGAAGGTTTCAGGATTGAAAACATGCTCTGACAATAAAGGGTTTGTGAGAACCTGGGAAAAAGCATCAACGCCGATCATGCGTCCTACCAAAGGCGGTAAGGCCGAATTCTGGCGCAAGTCTTCGGCGTAAAGTCCGACGTACAGCTCAATGTTGTCCACATGACCGTACAAATCTTTCAAGACTTTGCGGACTTTTTCGTCGCTAGTGATCTGGGAAAAATCGGTTACCCGTGGGTACTTGCACAGCTCGCGATAATCGTTGTAGCTTCTCACCTTGGCCTCACGACCAAAGCGAATACTCGCCAGCTCAACGGGAATGAGCGGTTCAGCCGTATTAAATAAACTCAGGAGCGCTGCGGGCTGGGAGCAGCTTTCTTCAAAGATAGCGCCCAACCCCTTTTTAATAATCAGCTCGTTGTTCCACTGGGTTTCGTAAGTTGAAATCTTCTGCCCGTCATAGACGATCTCTTCAGGCAACATGCTGTGCCAGCGATAGACCAGGCTGAATTCAACCGTCATCCAGTTCTGGCGGTACCACTTCTCATTTGTAAATGAGAGAGGATCGGTGATGAGCTTAAAGTGGTAGGGGGTGATGTGGTTGACATAATCCTCGACAACAATTCTCAGGATTTCAACCACCGTGATGTTTCTCGCAGTTTGAAAAAGGCGTTCGTCATCCCAGGTCGGATAGTGTTTGGCCAGGAGGTCGCACAGGCGGTTGTGTTCCCTCAAGGCCAGCACGTTTAACATGACATAGCCTATTTGGACATTGGCCCGCTCCAGTTCGACGCCCATAGCAAATAATCTCTGCTTCTTCTCTGGAGGAAAGCTCTCGGACTTTGGCGTTTCATTTGCTTCGTTAATGATTTGATGGGGAATTCCTTTAAACTCCTCTTTGGGCTGTCCGTTGTCATCGTAATAGAAGGGAGGATATTCTTCCCCATTGAGGATCTGGCTCTTGAGTTTGCCACCTTGATGGGATCTCAACAGGTGGGTAATGCTTGAATTTAATCCATAGACCGTACAAAGGTCAATTTGGTGGTTGGAAGTATTCTTACGGTGATCCTGTCGGGCGGTGCGCAGAAAGCTATCGGTAAACCACTGGACAAAGTATGGAAAAACCAGGGTGGATTTGGGCGAGTATTTAGTCTCTCCAGATTTACGATATAGGACGGTCATATCCTTGATATCTGGGAGATTTTTCTCGAAGTTTTCAGTGGGTGCTAGGTTCACCCCGATGTAGTTTTGCTGAGTTAAAGGCTGCCAGTCGAGCGGCGGCAGGTGAAGCCCAGAGAATGTCCGATCCGTTAATGAATCCCAGGACGTGTAGGGAGATAGTGTACTAAATGGATAAGGGCGGGTAGGAATTTTATAGATAGCGTTGTTAACAATCAGCTTATTAACTGCCTTCTGGAGGGGAGGACTGCTTTGGATCAGATCCCAAATGGGTTTAAAGTGGGCCAACGCATAGGACTCTAGTTTGTTCCTGAACCCGTCTTTGGATGTGTCTCTTTTGGCAGCCATCATTACACCTCACTGTGGATTAGCCGGACCGGATCGGTTGAACTATACAAACCAAGTAATTAAACGAACTTATTTTCCTGGGGGGGTACCCCCGACGAGGGTGCACACCCCCAAGAAATGCAATTCATCGTGCTTGAGCACTTATATGAGAAGACGGTTTAGAGGGTGTTTGAAAAGTTTTGCCTTCTCAATTACGAAATGAAGGCAAATGAGCATTTGCCCCTACTCATTTGTGCCCAGATCTAGCAACTTCATCAGACAGGCTCGTTCCGCATCATAGACCTGTTTTGAGAAAGCGGGCAGATAACTGAAGTAAATCTTCACTGTTAGCCTGCAGGGTGTGTTAGCAGCAGCGCAACGCACCACAATGTAGCCCGATGAAAGCGGCACGGGTCACTTTAAGCTGGAGGTCAGCAATTTAAAGTCGGCAGGTAGCAACCCGTCTCCCAGCCAATCCATCTTGAGGCTCTGAATCCCTTTTACAGCAAAGGTTTCCAAAAATCAGGAAAATTTTCCGGGTAAGATTGCGTAAAACACTGCGACTCGCACGTATGTATAGGTAACGTGATTCAACTGATGAACCATGAGCAAAGCCCCAAATAACGTGCTCGACCTGTCTCTCTCTGTAAGCAATAGCAAAGTTACAAACAAACGTCTAGTCGTCTGTTCTGATGGTACCTGGCAAAACCTGGAGAACACAAAACTAACCAACGCCGCCCGACTGGCTCAGGCTATCCCTTCCACGGGTGAGGATGGAAAACCGCAAATCATCTTTTACGACGAAGGGATTGGAGGACAATCAGGATTCAACGGCTGGTTGAAACCACTGAATTGGTTGAGCAAACAGTTAGCTGGGGCAACGGGTCTGAGCATTGACTACCACATCAAAGAAGCCTATATTTTCCTGTGCATGAACTACGAGCCTGGCGATGAAATTTACCTGTTTGGCTTTAGCCGGGGAGCCTACACGGTGCGTAGTCTGGCTGGGCTGATTTACAACTGCGGACTGCTCAACCCCCTTCATATCGACAAAGTGGATGAGGCGTACAAACACTACCGCAGCCGCAAACACGATGATCACCCAAACTCGGATGAAATGCGGAAATTCCGCGAAGATTATAGCCAGGGCACGGTTGAGGGGCGAGTTCCCATCACCTTTCTGGGATGTTGGGATACGGTGGAATCCCTGGGTTTGCCCTGGAAGATCGAAGAAAAATATCGGTTTCATGACTCAAAGCTCAGTTCCATTATTCACCACGCCCGTCATGCAGTCGCCGTTGACGAACATCGCAAGAACTATGATGTGACCCTGATGCAGCTCCACCCTACCATGCAGCAGAAACCCCGACTTCAATCTGCACCTAAGAGTCAAAAGACGTTTTGGCAGGTCTGGTTTCCAGGGGATCATGGCTGCGTGGGAGGTGGCGACGGCGTACCTCAGGGGTTAGCGGATGCTGCGCTCAAGTGGATGATGGCAGAGGCGGGTGAGATTGGGTTAACAATTCGTGAGAACCGCATCTTTAACCCTCTGAAACTAAATCCCAACCAAGATTTCGCCCCCTTCAATTTGTTTGGCTGGCTGACGGGAGGAATGCTCCCCCACACCCGCATAGTACCCCAAGATACTACTCTGGATGACCTGCATGAAAGTACAAAGCAGCGGTGGCATGAGTACAAGCATCCTAAAAATGGAAAGCGCTATCGCCCCAAAAATCTCATGAGGTTTGAAGTAGACCTGAAAAAGTTCTTCTCTGCAAAGGCAAGCAACCCCCCAGTTCATCCTGTGGAACTACCCGCTCCGCTAGAGGAAGCTGCTTAAACATGGGTGCGGCCCCTAGCCCAATTTCGTGCGATCGCCCCTAGCCCAATTTCGTGCGATCGCCCAGCAAGGTATAGTGTCTGAATTAAGATTTGGGATGGAGGACTCTTCTTCCATCCCGAATTCTTGTTCGTCTATAATTTTCTCTTATGCTTTTCCTCGAAATGATACTTGGCATCATTGGTCGTGACCTCACGTCTTCGGGTAATTTGCAGTATCTGCTGATCAATGGAGCCATTGGTATTGGGATTGCTGCCGATGCTGTGATTGCTACGATTGGCAGGTTTCGCCGTTTCGAGAGCGTCAAGGCTGCCCTGACCTGGGCAGCGGCGATCGGCTTCACCCACACGGTTTTCCCGATGATTGGGCTGATCGGGTTGTGGTATGCAGCCAGCTCATTCCCGTCGCTTAAAGCGGGGATTTACGGGGCCGGTTTTCTGGTGATGGTCTGGTTCATCGTTGAGGTCATTCGAGAAATTGCTGGCTTTGACGACGATGGGGAGGATGAGCCAGAGGAAAGGCGAGACTTTCTCTATCAATTTTTATCCCGCCACTCAAAATTCTGGGCGGCGGTCTGGGCGGTTTCTATTGATGCGCTGGTGACAGGCCCCGGCAAAACGGCTGCTACAGCCCAGTGGACTCAGGCACAGGTGCTGGGTAGCTTTCCCCTGGTGGGGTTGGTGGTGTTTGGTTTGGTGATGCTGAGCGCCTGGCCCGCGATCGCCCTCCGGAGGCACTGGCAGGAGAATAAATTCGACAACCCCCAAGGGCTGGCCCGCTTTACGGCAATTGGCTCCTGGGTAGAACTCAGCATTTTCCTGTACTTTGCTTACCTGGCGGTTTCTGAGATGGTAGTTGCCCTGGGTGTCCACCCTGTCATCAATGAGTTTTTGCTTGCTGGTGGGTTTAGTATGATCACCACAGCTATTCTGCTGACGGCCCTTTGGGAGCGAGTTTGGGGCAATCAGCTCCATGAAGCGGAGCAGTTGCTCAAGCAATAGTTCTGCGCCCACCCGTTATTAGCGAAGCAAAACCGGCAACGATTCCCCCCCTGTGGCAACAACGGTGCCAATGATGGCGCTGTCCCCATAGCCCAGATGGTGAAGAGCCTG
This sequence comes from Synechococcales cyanobacterium, assembly GCA_035285585.1. Taxonomy (GTDB): domain Bacteria; phylum Cyanobacteriota; class Cyanobacteriia; order CAKZMO01; family CAKZMO01; genus JAYKGU01. The sequence goes on along the minus strand of JAYKGU010000093.1, from coordinate 40,930 downwards.
TAAGCAGTCGGGCGCGAGGTCGGCAGGGACGGTGGCAATCAATCCCCCGGAGGTTTGCGGATCGGTCAGGATGGGCAGAAGGGGATGCTCGGCCATTTGGGCATAGTTGGCGATCGCCTGGGCAGCTTTGAGGTTTTCGGGGTGAAGGGAGCTGAGCCATCCAGCAGTGATGGTCTCCATTGCCCCCTCCAGCAGCGGCAGAGTGGCCAGATGCAGCTCCACCGCCAGAGAGTTATGGGTGTGGGGCGATCGCATCATTTCCAGCAAATGCCCCAGCAGCCCAAACCCGGTGACATCCGTACAGGCCGTGGCCTGGTGTGCCCGCAGGCAGTGGGCCGCCGCCTGGTTAGACAGCAGCATAGACTGGATGGCTCCTTCGATCCAGCGCCCTTTGGCCCGCAACTGCATGTCGGCGGCAAACAGGGTGCCCGTTCCCAGCGCTTTGGTGAGCAGCAGCCGATCCCCTGGGTTCATGCCCCCTTTGCGGAGGATTTGATCGGGGGCAACGGTGCCGTTGCAGACCAGGCCCAGAGCCAGTTCGTCCCCGCTGACTGTGTGGCCGCCAATCAGGGGAGCCGTTGGATAGGTCACTTTGACGACCCCCGACAGCAGGTGATACAGCGTTTCCTCCTGTTTGGCGGACGTGGCGCGGGGCAGGGTGGCGATCGCCATGACGCTGTGGGGATCGGCCCCCATCGCAAATAAATCGCTCAGGCAGTGGTTGGCCGTAATCTGCCCCAGCAGAAACGGGTCGTCGAGGAGGGCGCGAAAGTAATCCACCGTCTGCACCCAGTAGCGCTGGTCGGGCACCTGGATCACGGCGGCATCATCCGGTTCCCCCAGGCCAATGAGAATATCGGGGCGATCGCCCCCGTCTGGATAATCCGCCCGAATTTGCGTCAGCACCCGCTCCAGAACGGAGCTGCCCACCTTGGAGCCGCATCCGGCGCAGGGCATGGGGTGTGGGGGGGAGATGGGGGGATGGGAGCGGGGGTTGGTTGTGGGCATGGCCTGGTCGAGGTGGGTGAAGCGATCCATAAACTGGCGATCGATGCGATCCTTCCATTGCCAGAGGAGGGAATGCGGCCCCAGGTTGAATGCGCCCCGCGAAGCCACCGCCGTTTCGTTGCCGGTGCCGATGAGGATGAGAAATTTTTTCTGGGGGCGGAAAGGTCGGAGGGGCTGATCCAGAACGGCCCGCCGCAGGTTGCGGTAGAGCGGCTCTCCCTGGCGCACGGCAAAGACGCCTGCCTTGGGCCGGGGATGGTTTACCATGGTCGCCACGTCTCCAGCGGCAAACACCTGGGGATGGGAGGTGGACTGGAGGCAGTCGTTGACCGTAACAAAGCCCCGATCGTCCGTATCCAAACCCGATTGGGCCAGCCAGGGGGCGGCTGAGGCTTGCGTGACCCAGAAGACGCGATCGCACCCCACCGTCAGCCCCGACTCGCAGCGAACCCAGTAAGCTTCGTCTCCAGTCTCTTGGGTCAATTCGGCCCCGTTGGCCATTGGCTCAATCGCGGCGACCGTTTCCCCCAGGTGCAGATGAATGCCCCGACATGCCATCAAGCGGCTCATTAAGTCCCGCAGGCGGGGGTGGCGTTCGGGCAAAATCTCAGCCCCCCGATGGAAGAGGTGGATCTCCAGGTGATCAGCGAGCTGATCCGTTTGCCGATAAAGCCGCTGCAGCCGAGCCTGGGCCGACAGGGCCAGCTCCACGCCCCCCGCACCGCCGCCCACCACCCCCAATCGGAAGGGTCGCTGGGGAGCCTGGGTCACGTCGGCCACCACCTGCTCCCAGTAGTTCAGGTATTGGGAGATGGGCTTCACCGGGATGGCATACTCCTGGGCACCGGGGACGGTTACCGTGCTGGGGGTGCTGCCGATGTCGAGGGAGAGCAGGTCAAAGCCAATCGGGGGATGGTGGGCACAATGGAGCTGATTTTTCGTCAGATCAATGTGGATGGCGCGATCGCACACCAGTCTGGCTCCGGCAAAGCGGCTGAGGGGGCGCAGGTCGATGTGGCACTGGTCAAAGGTGTAGAGTCCGGCCACATAACCGGGCAACATCCCTGAATAGGGCGTGTGGTAAACATCGGTGACCAGGGTGAGGCGCACCCCTGGAATGGGATTCATGCCCCATTTTTTGAGGGCGATCGCATGGCTGTGGCCACCGCCCACCAGTACCAGGTCTTGGGTAATCTCAGGATTCGGCGATTTCATAACGTGCTGCTGGGAACCGTCCTGATCCTAGAGCTTATTCGAAGAAACCGTCCGGAGATTTTGGCTCCAATAGGAAAAGACTTGGCGCGCTGGTTACCAAGTCATTACAAAGCTGGATAAATCTGTCAAACTTTTCAGAGTAGGCCGCCGTTTTCTCCTTGCCTATGACTGAGCAGACGCCGTGATGGGCACTGGGCGAACCACGAACCACTGCCCTGTTGCGGGATCTCGGCGAGTGACAAAGGGATTGGGACGTAGCGGTTTTGTCGAACGGCGTACGGTCTGTAATGTCAGGGGCTGGGAAGGCTGCTGGGAAACGGGGGATAGCGCATTCATAATCTAAAACAGAACTCCGACCTGACATCAGTATCCAAGACGGGACGGCAATTCTCAGTGATGATGCCTCAGCGGGAATGTGATGCTCAAGTGGAAGCGCCATGATTTTGATCACATTTTTTTAAGTAGAACTGCGTTGAAAAACGAAGGTTAGAAAACCGGGGGAGCGCCCCACCGAGGGAGCGCCCTGGTTTTCATAACATGAATTTAATTGTGCTGACCTACTTACCCTCGATTACTTTGATCCCGATTTTGGTTCCGCTCCTTGTTCTGCCCCCGCCCCTGTAAGAAAATACCTCCTGATTACTTGCCCCTATGCACTACACCCCCTTTGAGCCGCCACCCCTACTGCGCAATGGCTTCCTCATGACCGTCTACACGGCGCTATGGGAGGGGCAACGCTGGCAGGCGACCGTTCCCCTCCCCGATCCGCCCTGCCAAACCGCTGTCTTTAAGGGGATGGATGACGTACCGCTGTGGGGGTGGTATGCGCTACCCCAAACCGCCGCGCCTGCCCAGGAAAACGTCCAGCGGCAATCCCAGGCATCCAGCCAGTCCCCTGCGGCGCAACCGTCCACCTCCTGTCCCGGCACTCTGATCAGCACCTACGGCATCACGGGGAGCCTGGCGGATCAGTGGCTGCTGTCGCTACTGGCCCGCAAAGCCTATCACCGGGGGTTTGGCATAGTCGCCTTCGACTGGCGTGCCCACGGCAAAACCGCTGAACTGTCGCCCACCCTCACTTCTGATGGCTTGTTTGAGGGCTACGACTTTGTCCACATCGCCGCCCAGGCCAAGGCGCGGGGCTGTCCGCCCCCCTTCTGGTTTGTGTCCTATTCCCTGGGGGGGCAGTTGGCGCTTTGGGGCAACAAGGCCGCAGAGGATAAAGCGGTGCGGCAGCGGCTTGGCCTGGCAGACGGGGACATCGGTGGGGCTGCGGTAATTTGCCCCAGTCTGGAATCGAATCGCTCCCTGGCCTATCTGGAAGCCCATCCGCTGGGCCGCTATCTGGAACGGGCCATGACTCAGGGGCTGGTGCAGCAGGCCTGGCGCATTCACGCTGCCCATCCCAACCATGTCGATCCGGCGGCGATCGCCCGTGCCACCACCATTCGCGGGTTCGACCAGGAGCTGGTAATTTCCCGACTTGGCTTTGCCTCCACCGCCGCCTACTACGATGCCACCAGTCCCCTCTACTTTTTGCCCCACCTCACCCGGCCCACGCTGATCATCTACGCCGAAGACGACCCTATTTTTCACCCGTCCCTGGTGAATGACCTGGGGGCGATCGCCGCCCAAAACCCCGCCCTTGATCTGCGGCTCACCCAGTACGGTGGCCATGTGGGCTACCTGAGCAGCGCCCGGTTCCAGCGAGCAATGGGCGACCCCGACCCCTGGTGGGCCTGGAATCGACTGCTGGATTGGTGCGATCGCCAGAGCCAGGGGCCTACAACACCAGTTCCGCCAGCCCCAGGTATCGAATCCCCGCTGGACTGATGTGGAAACGGCAGGGGAGAACTTCCACACCGCTGGCGATCGCCTGCCGCAGCAGTTGGCCATAGGTGGGGTCGGCCTGGTCGCCGGGGGCAAAGCGAAGACAGTCGCCCCGGTTGATAAAATACAGCATCACCGCCCGCGCATCGGGGCGCAGGGCCATCATCTCTCGCAGGTGCTTTTGCCCCCGCGTGGTCACGGTGTCAGGAAACAGGGCCAGATCTTGCTGTGCCCAGGTGGTGTTTTTGACCTCAATGTAAGCGGGAGGCTGCTCCTCTAACCCGTTGAGCAGAAAATCAATGCGGCTTTTCTTGTCTGCCCCGTAGGGCACCTCTGGGCGAATGGTGGAATAGCCCACCAGCTCTGGAAATACGGACGCCTCCAGGGCTGATTGCACCACCCGGTTAGGCAGGGCGGTATTGACTCCGGCCCAGGCTGGCTGGGTGTCGTGAACCTCAATCAGTTCCCAGGTATAGCGCAGTTTGCGGCTGGGGCGATCGCTTTCCGACAGCCATACGCGACTGCCCACGGCACACACCCCGGTCATGGGGCCAGTGTTGGGGCAGTGGGCGGTGACGATTTCTCCGGACTCTAGCTCCACATCGGCCAGAAACCGCTTGTAGCGCTTCACCAAGCGCCCAGCCGTCAGAGGAGGATAGGGGTAAAACCAGTCAGCCATCCAAAGTTCTTCCAGGGCAGTTTCAGGCAGTGGGGATTAATGGCCGATCTGGCTGGGGGAATATCCGGCAGTGGCGATCGCCTCTTTGATTTGGGCCGTAGTCGCGTTGGTCTGTACCGTAACGGCTTTGGTGACGGTATCGGCATCCACCGTGGCCGCCGGATCGACGGATTGCACCGCCTGGGTAATCGTTTGCACACAGGCCGCACAGGCCATATCGGAGACGGTAAACTGCATCATTTGCATGGCAAACTTCCATCAAATAGAATCGAGGCCTCGGACGAATCTTTGAACAGGTACTCAGGTACGATTTGTCACAGATTCCACATCTCCAGTGTAGAAACTCCCGTACACTGGAATGTCAACAAGCCAGATTTGGGATTGCCCTACAGGCTTAGGTTTGTGGCTGAATCCTAGGCAGCGTAAGATTTACCCCTGATTCACACCCCTGATTTAGCTCCTGATCCCTATGATTGATCCAGTTTTCATCCAGCTCCTAGTCAACGGCATCGCCCTGGGCAGCATTATCGCCCTGGCTGCCGTCGGGCTGACCCTGACCTATGGCATTCTGCGACTCGCCAACTTCGCCCACGGTGACCTGATGACCCTGGGGGCCTATTTCACCCTGGTGGCTAATCTGGCAGGGCTGAATATCTGGCTATCCCTGATTTTGGGAGCGGCCCTCACCATTGGCATCGCCCTGGGGACAGAGGTGCTGATCTGGCGGCCCATGCGCGATCGCCGCGCCACCGCCACCACCCTGATCATCATTTCCATCGGGTTGGCCCTCTTCCTGCGCAACGGCATGATTCTCATTTGGGGGGCAGGCAACCAGTCCTATGCCCTGCCGGTGGTCAGCGCCCTTACGGTGGGAGACATCCGCATTGCCTACTATCGGGTGCTGGTGGTGCTGCTGGCGCTGGTGACCCTGGGGGGAATGCACCTGCTGCTGCAGTACACCAAAGTGGGCAAGGCCATGCGGGCCGTTGCCGACAACATCGACCTGGCGCGGGTATCCGGCATCAATGTAGAGCGAGTGGTGATCTGGACGTGGGTAATCGCCGCCGGACTGACCGCGCTGGGGGGCGGCATGTATGGCCTGATCACCGCCGTGCGGCCCAATATGGGCTGGTTTCTCATTCTGCCCCTGTTTGCCTCGGTTATTTCAGGGGGAATTGGCAATCCTTACGGGGCGATCGCCGGAGCCTATGTGATTGGCATTACCCAGGAGCTGAGCACCTACTGGATTTCAGCCGAGTACAAAATTGGCGTCTCGCTGCTGATTATGGTGCTGGTGCTGATGGTGCGTCCGCAGGGGCTTTTTCGGGGCACCATCTGAGGGACAGTCTTAAATTCTCTCGATTTTGCCAGGGTCTGTCTTAAAACATGCCCTGAAACATGCCCTAACCAGACAACAGGGACACGACCGGGTGGCCGTGCCCTGTTCCGGCTTATTTGATGATTCCAAAGTAGAACGCTGCAACTAGGAAGTTCCCAGCCAGCAGCAGCAATGCCCAGCCCGTCCGAAATGGGTAGGGAGGGTTTCCGGTTGTTGGAACATCTGCCTTTGCTCGATCAGTATTTGAAGCCATAGGATCTCAACGCGAATGACAGTAAGCACACACAATAAACTCAGTCAACATGGGAATGCCGACTTGATTTATTGCCCATTATTAAACACGATGACGTTCCCTAACAGTGACCGTTTGCAATAAATCATCAGAAAACTCATCATGCTTCCCCTGCATGGTAAGAGCTGCGCACCAGTGGCCCCGATCGCACATGGGAGAAGCCGAGGTCGCGGGCGATCGCCCCCAGTGCATCAAACTCCTCCGGTGTCCAGTATTTCTGTACCGGCAGGTGGGCCAGGGAGGGCCGCAGATATTGACCCAGGGTGAGGCGATCGCACCCCACTGCCCGCAGATCGTCCAGGGTTTCCAGAATCTCGGCCTCGGTTTCGCCGTGACCCAGCATCAGCCCTGATTTAGTGGGAATGGTGGGGTCGGTGTCTTTCACAATCTGGAGAACTCGTAGCGATCGCTCATAGGTTGCCCCCCGCCGCACCGGCCCCTGCAGCCGCCGCACCGTCTCCACATTGTGGTTGTAGCAGGCTGGCTGGGCGCTGACCACCGTTTGCACCCGCTCGGTCTGTCCGGCCTGCCCAACTAAACCGCCCCAAAAGTCGGGGGTGAGCACTTCGATTTGAATAGCCGGATCCACCTGACGAATGGCCTGCATCGTCTTGACAAACCAGCCCGCGCCCTGGTCAGGCAAATCGTCCCGTGCCACCGAGGTCAGCACCACGTAGCGCAGCCCCAGTAGTCGCACCGAGTCGGCCACTTTTTCAGGTTCATCGGGGTCAAGGGGCATGGGGGCGTGCTTCTTATCCACCTGGCAAAAGGCACAGGCACGGGTGCACACTGGCCCCATCAGCAGAAAAGTGGCGGTGCGGTTGGCGTAGCATTCGCCCCGGTTGGGGCAGCGGCCCTCTTCGCAGATGGTGTGAATGCCCCGTTGTCTGATAATTTTTTGCACCGTTGAGAGGTCGCTGGCGTTGCCCAGAGGTTTCCGCAGCCAGGGGGGCAGGTTGGCCAGGGGCGATCGCTCCGCCCCTGACCCAGGACGATCGCCCTGGAACGATTGATTTAAAGAGCTAACCTGGTTCGGACGTACTGTCATAACCGCAAGAAGGATGTCAAATAGCAGCCAGTAGGGCACAACCCACTCAGGGTTTTATCAAGGTTTTGATTAAGCCCAAGGATTTGGGTTAACTAAATTCAGTAATATCTAGAATAGATGTCTTTGCCCTGGGGCGGGGCAGATGAGGGCGATGGGTTAGGCGATCGCGTCATTTCTCAGCATCCAAAGCTAAACTAGACCATGCTAGGGCAACTTATAATTCCTGCAGCTTATTCCACCGTTCGTTTCTAATTCCGTGTTTACACTACTCACTAATCGCGACTAGAGGAGTCTATTGTGGCAAGTCACAAGATTCTGGTTATTGACGACAGCCGAGTCATTCGCAACATGGTGCGGGATATGTTGCCAAAGGGCAACTTTCAAGTGCTAGAGGCGAAAGACGGGGTTGAAGGCATGAACTCCATCCGGCAGGAGCGCCCTAACCTTATCATGCTCGATTTCCTGCTCCCCCGCATGAGTGGCTGGGAGGTGTTCCAGCAAATTCAAGAGCAACCAGAGCTGCAAAAGATTCCCCTTGTGGTCATGTCAGGCCGCCGGGAAGAGGTGACAGAAAAAATTTCTGAGCCGTTTGAGTTTTTTGAGTTCATCGAAAAGCCCTTTGAGCAGAAGGAACTCATCGAAGCGATCAAGGCGGCCATGTCCAAGGCTAAGCTGCCTCGCCCGCAGGCCGCTGTCGCTGCCTCATCTGCAGCCCTTGAGACGGGTGGCGGGGCCGATGCCAGCGAGGTGGCCGAACTCAAGCAAAAGGTGGCTAAGATGCAGGCTGAAATCGACCTGCTGAAGAAGCAAACCGCGCAGATTCTCGCCTTTATCAAGCAAAAGCTGAAGTAAGCTTCAGGTCAGCTCGCGCCGCCCTTCCAGTGCCCGCGCCAGGGTCACTTCGTCGGCATACTCCAGATCGCCCCCCATCGGCAGGCCAAACGCAATGCGCGTCACCCGCGTAAATGGCTTAAGGAGCTGGCCGATGTAGAGGGTTGTGGTTTCCCCTTCCACGCTGGGGCTGATGGCCAGAATCACCTCATCAATTGTTTGCTGGCTGACCCGCCGCACCAGATGGGAAATGTAAAGCTGCTCGGGGCCAATGCCGTCAATGGGAGAAATCAGTCCTCCCAGAACGTGGTACAGCCCTTTGTATTCGCGGGTTTTTTCAATGGCGATCACGTCCCGCGAGTCGGATACCACGCAAATCGTCGCTTTATCGCGGTTATTGGCCCGACAGATATCGCAGACAGGCTCGGCGGACAGGTGAAAGCAGCGGGAGCAAACGCCAACGTGCTGCTTAGCGTCTAGCAGGGCCTGGGCCAGCGCCTCCACTTCTGCGTCGGGGCGTTTGAGAATATGCAGCGCCAGTCGCTGCGCCGACTTGGGGCCGATGCCTGGCAGTCGCTGCAGTTGTTCGATGAGTCGAGCGAGGGGACGGGTATAAACGTGACACCTCCTGGGGTAAGGAAGACTTCTCCATTATCCCCAGTTCGAGCCGAATCGTGGCGTTTACTGACGCCGCTGTAGGGGCAGATGACCAGACTTTTGCGATTAGGGGCAAATGGCCATTTGCCCCTACGGGTTCCGACGCTGGCTCAGCAAAGTCGCAATTTTTCCGGACGGATTTGCGAATTACTGAACCAGTCAGGATCAGGTATTGGGAACGGTCTCTACATCGTCTGCGCCGTCTACCCCTTTAGCTACCTGCTCGGCCCGCGACAGGATACCCTTTGCGTCTTCGTTATACTTCAGGACGACCGTACTGCCCCGCTGCGCTACCCACAGACCGACATCGTCTGAGATGTTGGCATCGTCCAGCGCTTTGGCGACCCGCTTGGCCAGGCCGCTTTCGTCGAATTCGCCGTCTAGCCCGACCTTTTCAGGGGGAATTGATTTCTCCTTTGCTACTGACTTAACCGCAACTTTTGGAGTCTTAGCGGCTTTTTCTTCTTCTTTCTTGCCAAAGAGTTTACCCAAAAATCCCATCTTGGTGTCTCCGTTAATGATTAATGAAAGGATTACGAAGTGATTCGTGTGGTGTTCTACGCCCTGACGAGAGCCGATCAAAGCTCCATCAGAAGATCTGATCAAATGTGGCGTATGACTTACCCACTGGGAAACATACCAGGGAAAGATAAACGATTTATAAAGCTCAGCTCAGTCTCATCCCCGTAGACCCGCCGCTGGTTAATTGACAGAGCGGGGGGAGTTGGGATTCATTGGGTTTGTCGATAAGTATGCGCTCAAGCAGCGAGGAGGCTGGCATATGGCAAAACGATGGCTGGGATATGGGGCGATCGCCCCCCTGGGAGTAGCATTACTAGGCATATTGACCCTGGGTCTGCCGGCTCGGTCATTGGAGGCACGCGTTACTGCTGACCCATCGGCCCAGCCACCAGATCCTCTGCTGGCCCAGGTGGCGGGAACCTGCCGCGAAGTTGCGCCCGAAGGGGGGCTGTATGTGCGGGAGGCGGCCAATGTCTACAGCGAGGCGATCGCCGCCCTTCCCAGGGGCACTCAGGTAACGGTGCAGTCCCTGGGCGATGCTGATTGGGTGCCCGTTTCTGGCCCGGTGTCGGGGTACATGATTAGCCGCTACCTGGTGCCCTGCGGCACGATTGAGGCCGCCGCCGTTCCCACTGGCACGGGTATCTGCCGCCAGGTGCTCAACGAAGGCGGGCTGTACATCCGCGAAGCTCCTAATGCCTACAGCGAGGCGATCGCCGCCGTTCCTATGGGGGCACAGGTACAGGCACAGGCGTCAGAAACCGATGGTTGGGTACCCGTTTCGTCTCCCCGACCGGGCTTCATGTTTGCCAATTATTTGGGAGCCTGCAGCTAGGAGAACGGCCTGATCCATGCTCAAACCCCATTACCAAGTTCCGATTTATGAGTGCCGGGAACCTCTGGAGCCAATTCCCCTGGAGGTTTTTGCGGTGGAAACGCCCCACCCCTACCTCAAGCTGGGGGCACCCTATGGCGATCGCTCCCCCTATTTTCTGCGGCAGGGGGTAGTGGCGGCTCTGCTCACGGCTCAGCAAGACCTCCAGCACCGCCAACCGGGGTGGGGCATTCAAATTTTTGACGCCTACCGCCCCATTGCCGTCCAGCAGTTCATGGTGGACTACACCTTTCAGCAGCAGCTACAGACGAGGGGCTGGGCCTTGCCAGATTTGAGCGAGGCTCAGCAGCAGGCCCTCTGGGAGGAGGTCTACCAGTTTTGGGCGGTTCCCAGTGCCGACCCGGCCACCCCTCCCCCCCACAGTACGGGGGCGGCGGTGGATGTCACCCTGGTGGATGGAACCGGGGCGATCGCCAACATGGGTTCCCCCATTGATGAGGTTTCCCCTCGCTCCTATCCCAATTTCTACGCATCCCCTCAGGATGGTCTGGAAGGCATTGGGGAGGGCGATCGCCAGCGGTTCCACCAAAATCGGGAGCTGCTGCACTCGGTCATGGCCCAGGCTGGATTTCACCGCCATCCCCAGGAGTGGTGGCACTTTTGTCTGGGGGATCAGATGTGGGCTTGGCTGGAGAACCAGACCCATCCTGGCCGGGGAGCGGTGGCCCGCTATGGCTCAATCTGAGGGGCGATCGCCCCATCTCTCTGCAAAATTCTGAGAATTTTCTAGGATCAGGGGGAAGTTACTCGTCTGAGAGCATCAATACGTTATGGACATTAGTGGGGCACTCCCAACCTTTGTCGTCACCCTGCGGGAGGGGGTGGAAGCGGCGCTGGTGGTCGGCATTGTCCTGGCCTACCTGAATAAGGCCAATCAGCGCCACCTGAACCCGTGGGTGTACGGCGGCATCGCCACTGGCATCGTGGCCAGTGTGCTGGTGGGTATTTTGTTTACGGGGCTGCTGCTCCAGCTCGAAACGGCGGAGCAGTCCTCTGCCCGTATCCTGAAGCCGTTCCTGGAAGCAGTGTTCAGCGCGATCGCCATCGGTCTTTTAAGCTGGATGCTGATCTGGATGACCCAGCAGGCGCGATCGCTCAAGTCTGAGGTAGAAACAACCGTGGCCACTGCCCTCCAGAGCAGCGGTCGAGCAGGCTGGGGCGTGTTTGGATTGATTCTCGTGGCGGTGCTGCGGGAAGGTTTTGAAACGGTGATTTTTATCGCCGCCCAGTTTCAGGGAGGATGGGTGCCCGTGGCGGGGGCGATCGCCGGACTGGTCGGCGCAACCATCATCGGCTTCCTGCTCTTTCAGCTAGGGGTTAAGATCAACCTCCGGCTCTTTTTCCAGGGCATGGGGGTCTTGCTCTTGCTCATCGTGGCTGGACTCGTCGTTGGCACGCTGCGCCATCTGGACGCCGCTGCCCTGAGGCTGACCGAACTCTATCCCGCATACTCGAATCTGTGCTTTAGCCCAGGCCCGTCCTGTTTACTGGGGCCGCAGGTGTGGGACACCAGTGGCGTTCTGCCCGACCGCGAGTTTCCCGGCATTCTGCTCAAAGCCTTCTTTGGCTATACCCAGCATTTGTACCTTGCCCAGGCCGTTGGATACGTTGCCTTTCTGCTCACCGTGGGCACCATTTACCTGCAGAGCATTTTGCCTGCGACCTCGCCGCCCAAAACTAGCCAGACTTGAAGCGATCGCTCTAGTTGCGCCCAAAAATTTTCATTTCCTGAAAGTCTGGCGGCAATAGTTTTGTATTCTGGTTTGTATAGCTCTACGCTTTGGTATAGCGCTACGCTTTCGTGTTAGGACGCTCCAGAGGTGTGGAACCCCCGCGACGCGGGGGTTCCACACTCAAGCCTTAGCCCGTAGGGCTATATTAGGACATTCGGATGGGTGAATCCCCTGTGCTGCGGGGGATTCATTCGCAAACCTGAGCCTGTAGAGCCATATCACGGTTTTGTAAAGGGATGGAACGGATGAGCACAATTTGGATGGAAGTCCCAACGGTTGCGGGCAACATTCCCTGGTTTACGGTAGTATACGTGGTCGGCTTCATCGCCGCCGTCGTCATTGGCTCGATTGCCTGGTATAACTCAAAGCGCCCCCCCGGTTGGGAAGGGGCCGAGCGGCCCAACATCGTACCCAAGGTGCAGAATCAGGACGACGAGGAAGGCACCAGCGACGCCTGATAGCTACTTACGGCTGGTACTCACCTTCTTCAGCCGCACCATGAAGAAGCCGTCCATATTCCAGACCTGCGGCCAGACCTGAAGCCATCCCTCCGGCTGGATAAAAGGCTCAACGAAGGTGGGGGGGTTGGGTCGCTCAATCACCCAGTCTGGATGCTCCGCCAAAAACCAGCGAACAATTTCCTCATTCTCGGCAGGATGCAGGGTGCAGGTGGCATATACCATGACGCCGTCTGGCTTAACCCATTGGGCGGCTTGGGTTAGGAGTTCTCGCTGGATCTGGGTGAGTCCGGCGATCGCCTCCAAGCTCTGCCGCCATCGCGCATCCACATGGCGATGCAGCGTCCCCAACCCTGAGCAGGGCGCGTCAATCAGCACCCGATCGGCGCTTTGGTGAAATTGATCGAGCGTGCGGCTGTCCTGGGCCAATGGCTGAATGGACTGGAGGCCCAGCCGCCCAATACTTTCAGTAAGCTTTTGCAATCGGGCCGCACTGCGATCGCACGCCCAAATTTTGCCGCGATCGCCCATCAGCTCCGCAATATGGGTAGTCTTTCCCCCCGGAGCCGCACAGGCATCCACAATGGTTTCCCCTGGCTGAGGGGCAAGGACGTAGCTCACCATCTGGGCGCTGGCTTCCTGCACCGTCCACCACCCAGCCTCAAATCCTGGTAAAACCTGGATCCGGCCTGGATTCCCAACCAGCCGGAGGGACTGGGGGCAATGGACAATCCGCTGGGTCGCCAGCCCTGCCGCCCCCAGGGCCGCTGCCACCTGGTCAACGGATGTCTTCAGAGGATTGATGCGCAAATCCAGGTGGGGGGACTGGTTGAACCACTGGCAAAGGGCTTCGGTCTGCGACAGGCCAACCTGCTCGATCCAGGTTTGAATAATCCAGTCAGGATAACTGTGCTGGACGCCCAACCGCTTCACAGAATCTTCAGGTAGTTCCAGGGGGTCTAAGAATTCTTCCCTATCCTCAGCTCCCGAGTTGGAGCGCTCCCTGTCAATATCCCCGTCTCGTAGCCGCAGATATTGGCGCAAAATACCGTTGACTACCCCCGATAGCCCTTTCAAACCGTTCCGTTTCGCCAGGTCAACGGCGGTATTGACGGCAGCGGCAGCAGGAATTTGCGTCAAATAGCGGAGCTGATAAAACCCCAGCCGCAAGATCAGGCGGAGGTTGAGGGGCTGGCTGGCCGCCCCTTTTTTGGCAAACTGATCAATTAGAGCATCCAGGGTTCGCTGCCGTCGCACGGTACCATACACCAATTCGGTAACCAGACTGCGATCGCGCTGATCCAGGTCGGTTTGGCCGAGCTGCTCATGTAGTGCCACATCGGCAAACTTACCCCGCTGTACAAGCTGAAGGATGTCAAGGGCAACCTGTCGTGAATTCAGAGTCAATTTTTTGTCTCAGGCGATGGGAATATTTTTAGCCATTGTCCCCCAGAGATTACGGTTTCTTGTTCTCAGCTCAATCAGGACAGGCTAGTGGCAATCAGTGTCTTCCCCAATGCTTAAGGAAACCTAATGTAGATACATTGGTTAATATCGATACTTAGTGAATTCCTGGATCCTATCCCGCGATGGCTGTTGTCTGGGTAAAAGTTAGCAGCTTATCCAGGTACGTGAAAAACTGGCACTGGCCATAAGGATTTGGCAACGGCTTTTATTAAGAGTATAGATCAGGGCGCTGCAAAGGGTGCGACATAAGCTGCCAAACAGGCATGATGGTTGCAGGATGTCTCCTGGATTTCTGTAACCTGGGTTCGATGAAGTCTGCAAATGACACCACAGATTCGGATAAGGATATGCGTATTCTCATTTACTCGTACAACTATCATCCAGAACCCATCGGCATTGCACCGCTGATGACCCAGCTAGCAGAGGGACTGGTGCGGCGGGGCCATGAAGTGAGAGTTGTGACTGGAATGCCTAATTATCCTCAGCGTCAAATTTACGAGGCTTACCAGAACAAGTTTTATTTAACCGAAATTCGCAACGGGGTAACAATTCAGCGCAGCTACGTGTGGATTCGACCCAAGCCGGGTCTGTTAACGCGCATGTTGCTAGATGGCAGCTTTGTTCTGACCAGCCTGGTGCAGGCGCTCCGGGGCTGGCGGCCCGATATCATTTTGTTGACGGTGCCTCCCCTGCCGGTTTGCGTCCCCGCTGCCTTGCTGGGATTCCTCTATTCCTGCCCGGTCGTGCTCAATCTGCAGGATATTCTGCCGGAAGCGGCGGTGCAGGTGGGCCTCATTAAAAACAAGCTCGCCATTCGCGTCTTTGAAGCGCTAGAGCGCTTTGCCTACCGCAGTGCTAATACGATTAGCGTCATTGCTGATGGATTTGTCAAAAACCTCCTCGAAAAGGGCGTGCCGCCCGAAAAGGTGGTCTGCATCCCCAACTGGGTAGATGTCAACGAAATTCGCCCCTTGCCCCCTCTCGACAATCCCTTCCGACGAGAGCTAGGCCTTGCCGATCAGTTTGTTGTCATGTACTCCGGCAACATTGCTCTGACCCAGGGGTTGGAAACCGTCATTGGGGCAGCCTCAATCCTGCAGCAGTTCCCTAATATCGTCTTTGTGATTGTGGGAGAAGAAAAGGCGATCGCCCAGCTCCGTCAGGCCTGCCTCCAGCGCAAACTCACCAACGTCAAGCTGCTTTGTTTTCAGCCAAGGGAAATGCTTCCCCAAATGCTAGCGGCGGCGAATGTAGGACTCATTGTCCAGAAGGCCAATGTGGTGTCGTTTAACATGCCCTCTAAAACCCAGGTACTCTTAGCAAGCGGTCGGCCCATTATTGCGTCGGTTCCAACCGGAGGCACTGCTGCCAGTGCGGTCTGGCAGAGTGGCGGCGGTTTGGTGGTGCCGCCAGAAGCGCCGCAGGCTCTGGCCGATGCCATTCTCGACCTTTACCAGAATCCCCTTAAGGCAAAAATCTTGGGCGATCGCGGCAGGCAGTATGCGCTGAAGCATTACGCATTTGAAGAAGCCCTGAAGCGCTACGAAACGCTCTTCGAAGACGTTCTCGACCGCTCTATGCCAGCCCAACCGATATCGACGGCCCCGATCCGGCTGCTACCAACGTCTGTCGCTCTTGCTCACCAGCCCTCCAAGCCCCTCACTAAATGAGATCTTCGGGAAAGACCACTACGCCTATCGACCCATCAACAATCATCGCCTCTGCTAACCAGTCCTATAAAGATTGCTGTTCCTCGGCCTGGGCATTCTAAGGGATAATAAAGAAACGTAAAAGTTTCTAAACTCCCCTTAGCAAACCGTTATCCAGGAAGGAGGCTGCCAATGGTCGCTACCGCTGAACCCAAGGCAAAACGTCTGACCATGCAAACCGCAGCGATCGCCCCCGACACCACCACCATCCGCTCGCTGGACTGGGATCGCGATCGCTTCGACATTGAATTTGGCCTGCAAAACGGCACCACCTACAACTCCTTTATCATTCAGGGCGAAAAGCTGGCCCTGGTGGACACCTCCCACGAGAAATTTCGCCAGCTCTACCTCGATACCCTGAAGGGGCTGATCAATCCCGCCGATATCGACTACATCATTATCAGTCATACGGAACCGGACCACAGCGGCCTGGTGAAAGACGTGCTGGAGCTGGCTCCCAACGCCACAGTGGTGGGGGCAAAGGTGGCGATCGCCTTCCTGGAAAACCTGGTGCACCGTCCCTTTGAGCGCATTCAGGTGAAGAACGGCGATACGCTGGATCTGGGCAACGGCCACGTCCTGGAGTTCGTCAGCGCCCCCAACCTCCACTGGCCTGATACCATCTTCACCTACGACGCCAAGACCCAGATTCTCTTCACCTGCGACGCCTTCGGCATGCACTATTGCAGCGACGCCGCCTACGACGAGGATTTGAAGGCAATTGAAGCGGATTTTCGCTTCTACTACGAATGTCTGATGGCCCCCAACGCCCGCTCGGTGCTGAGCGCCATGAAGCGGATGGCGGATCTGGGTGCCATTGACCAGATCGCCACGGGCCACGGCCCCCTGCTGAAGCACAACGTGGGCGAGTTGACCGGGCGCTACCATGCCTGGAGTCAGGCCAAGGCCAAGGCCGAGACCACGGCGGCGGTGTTTTACGTGTCGGATTACGGCTATGGCGATCGCCTCTCCCAGGCCATTGCCCGGGGCATCACCAAAACCGGGGTGGCCGTGGAGATGATGGACATGAAATCCGCCGACCCCCAGGAAGTGAACGAGCTGGTAAGCCATGCTTCAGCCCTGGTGGTGGCGACGCCTCCGGCGTCGGGAGCCTTTGCCAGTCAGGCTCAGGCGGCGGTCAGTACTGTTCTGGCAGCCGCAAAGGATAAGCAGTTTATCGGCATCTATGAGTGCTACGGCGGCGATGACGAACCCGTCGATCCCCTGATCAACCGCTTTATTAACCTGGGGCTGAAGAAGGGCTTCCCCTCCATCCGCATTAAGGAGACGCCGACGGAAGCCACCTATCAGCTCTGCGAAGAATCCGGCACCGACCTGGGGCAGATGCTCACCCAGTCGGCCAAAACCCAAAAACTGAAGGCCATCGATAACGATCTGGAGAAGGCTCTGGGGCGGATCAGCAGTGGTCTCTACATCCTCACGGCCCAGAAGGGCGACCTGAACGGGGCGATGCTGGCTTCCTGGGTATCTCAGGCGAGCTTTGAACCCCTGGGCTTTACCGTAGCAGTGGCCAAGGACCGGGCCATTGAGTCCCTGATGCAGGTGGGCGATCGCTTCGTCCTCAATATCCTGGAAGAGGGCAACTACCAGCCGCTGATGAAGCACTTTCTCAAGCGCTTTCCACCGGGGGGCGATCGCTTCGCAGGCATCAAAACCCGCACCGCCGAAAACGGCTCCCCCATCCTGGCGGACGCCCTGGCCTACCTGGAGTGCGAGGTAGCCAGCCGCATGGAGTGCAGCGATCATTGGATCGTCTACAGCACCGTGCAGGCGGGCAAGGTATCGAAACCGGATGCCCTGACGGCGGTCCATCACCGGAAGATTGGCAACTACTATTAACCGTAGGATGCGTTTACTTAACGCACCATCCCAGCTTCGGTGCGTCATCGCTTTGCGTGACGCACCCTACGAAGGTCATGACTACCCTCTACGATGCCGACTTCTATGGCTGGATCCAGGCCCAGGCGAAATGGTTGAAGGCCAGGAACTGGGAGCAGCTTGATACGGAAAACCTGAAGGATTTGCAGGTCAAGCGCCCAATCTATGCCAGGGCTGGCATTCCTGAGTACTGGGTGGTGAACCTGCGGGAACGGTCCCTGGTGGTGATGCGATCGCCCACCGATGGCGACTACTCGTCCCAAGTCACCCTGACCAGCGGCACCCTCCAACCTCTAGCCTCTCCCGATTTATCCCTTGCGGTGGAACCGTTGCTGCCCTGACCTCTGAATCCCACAAGTAGATGCGACCTAAATACCATGACCCAAACCAAAGCCCGCGACGTCCAAGTTCTGCCGATTGCCTCGGATACGACGGTCTACCGCTCCCGGAGCTGGAACCGCCTGCGCTTTGAGATCGAATATGCGCGGGAGAAAGGCACCACCGCCAACTCCTACCTGATTCGGGGCGATCAGACGGCGCTGATTGACCCCCCTGGCGCATCGTTCACGGAAATCTTTCTAAAAGCCCTCCAGCATCCCGAAGGCGAGCAGCGGTCTGAGAGCCGTCGGCCCCTGTGGAGTGACCTGTGGGCGCAGTTGCGCTGGGTGGTGCAGCAGTACGCCGAACCCGCCCTCCAGCCGATTGACCTGACCGAGGTGGATTACCTGATTCTGGGACACGTCAACCCCAACCGCATTGAAACCCTCAAGGTGATTCTGGCCCAGGTGCCCCAGGTGAAGCTGGTTTGCTCGAATCCGGCGGCGATCGCCCTGAAAACCGCCCTCCCCGATCAGCCCCTGAACCTGAAGGTGATCAAAGGCGCAGACGACGTGTTGGATCTAGGCCGGGGTCACCGCCTGCGATTCCTGCCCCTGCCCACCCCCCGCTACCCCGACGAGCTGGCGACCTACGATCCCCATACCCAGATTCTCTATACCGACAAGTTCTTCGGTGCCCATGTCTGCGGCGATGAGGTTTTCGACACCGACTGGGAAACCCTGAAGGACGATCGCCGTTACTACTTCGACTGCCTCATGGCCCCCCACGCCCGCCAGGTGGAAATCGACCTGGAGCGGCTGGCGGAGGTAGCCCCCGTGCGCGGCTACGCCCCCGGCCACGGTCCCATCGTACGAGAGGTGATGGAAATTACCAACGCCTACCGGGCCTGGTGTGAGCAGCAGAAAGGTCAGTCCCTGATGGTGGCGCTGCTCTATGCCTCCGCCTATGGCAACACGGCGACCCTGGCCCAGGCGATCGCCCGTGGCCTGACCAAAGCCGGGGCGCGGGTGGAATCTATCAACTGCGAAGTGGCGGACCCGGAGGATATTCGGGCGATCGCCGAGCAGTGCGAGGGCTTCCTGATTGGCTCTCCCACCCTGGGGGGACATGCGCCCACCCAGGTCCAAACCGCCCTGGGCATTATGCTGTCCAATGTGCCAACTGAGAAGTATGCGGGCGTCTTCGGCTCCTTCGGCTGGAGCGGTGAGGCCATCGACTACCTGGAAGAGAAGCTCAAGGATGCGGGCTATCCCCTGGCCTTTGAGCCGCTGCGGATTAAATTCAAGCCTACGGATGCGGTGCTGCAAATGTGCGAAGAGACAGGCACTGACTTTGTGCAGACGATCAAAAAGGCGAAGAAGCGCAAAAAGGCCACCCAGCTCACGGCTAAACCAGGGGTTTCTCCCACATCGCCCCTGGAGCAGGCGGTGGGGCGGATTGTCGGTTCCCTCTGCGTGGTGACCGCCCAGCAGGGGGACGTCTCCAGCGCCATGCTGGCTTCCTGGGTGTCCCAGGCCACCTTCTCCCCACCGGGCTTTACCGTGGCTGTGGCTCGCGATCGCGCCATTGAATCCCTCCTCTACCCCGACAGCCGTTTCGTGCTGAATATTCTGCCCGATGGCGGCCACCTGCCCCTGATGAAGCACTTCCTCAAGCCCTTTTCCCCTGGGGAAGATCGCTTTGCTGGAGTGGAGACGAAGCAGGGGGAAAACGGCTGCCCCATTTTGCTGGATGCCTCCGCTTACCTGGAATGCCGGGTGGCCAGTCGCATGGAGTGCGGCGATCACTGGGTGGTCTACTCAACGGTGGAGCGGGGCGAAGTGCTAAACGCAGAGGTGAAAACCGCCGTCCACCACCGTAAATCGGGCGTTCATTATTAAAAGGTTTGCAGAAAACACCCAACCCGGAGAGGCAAAGTATTTCCGCAGTACGTCTGGGAAAAGACCCAGAGGTAATTGCGAAACGCTTTGCCCCTAAGAGTTGGAATGTCTTTTGGAAAAATTCCGAAAAACTCCTGTGAATTAATCGGGGCTGGTGGTAGGGTTATCCCCCACCCTGGGGTGGAACTGCTGAAGGGGGAAACTGACTATAATCGAGATTAGAAATTGTTAAGTTATGTAACGGTGGGTTGAACGATGAGTCAGATGACCCTGGAGCAAATTTCCCAACAGCTGGAGAGCAGTAACTCGGGCGATCGCATGGTGGCCCTGGCTAATCTGCGCCACATCTCCCCCAATGAGGCGGTGCCCCTGATCAAGAAAGTGCTGAACGACGAGAATCTCCAGGTGCGATCCATGGCGGTATTTGCCCTGGGCATCAAGCCCACGGAAGACTGCTATCCCATCCTGGTAAAGCTGCTGGAAACCGACCCCGACTACGGCATTCGGGCCGACGCGGCGGGTGCGCTGGGCTACCTGCAAGACCCCCGTGGCTTTGAGCCGCTGAACCGGGCCTTTTACGAAGATACGGACTGGCTGGTGCGCTTCAGTGCCGCCGTTTCCCTCGGTAGTTTGAAAGACCCACGGGCCTATGATGCGCTGATCCAGGCGCTGGACAATGACGAGGTAGTGATTCAGCAGGCGGCGATCGCAGCCCTGGGCGAAATTGGGGCAACCGACGCGGTGGACAAACTCCTCACCTTCGCCCAATCCCAGGATTGGTTGGTGCGCCAACGCCTCGCCGATGCCCTTGGCAACCTGCCCACGCCGAAGAGCCGCTCAGCTCTCAACTATCTGGCCAAAGACAGCAACCCCACCGTTGCCCAGTCGGCTACCCTTGCCCTGCAGCGGTTGGAGACGGCTGAAATTGAGGGATAAGTAATTCATGTTAGAAAACCGGGGCGCTCCCCCGGTTTTCTAGCCTTCGTTTTTCAATGCAGTTCTACTTAGGAGATTTCCAGGGAAAAATTTACCCTCGGTTGAACGTTTGGTAAGGGCAAATCGCCATTTGCCCCTACGTTGTCCGGTAGGATCATTCTCAAAAATCTCCTTAGTTTTGGGTTTTGAGTTTTGAATGGAGCGAGCGTTTCAGTTATCTCTGGCGCTGTCACTGTCTGTTTGGGCGGCCCGAATGCCTGCATTGAGGATAGACAGCAGGGCGGATTGAATTACCTGAAACTCGGCGGGTGGATTTTGGAGGAATTCCAGGCTGGCGTTGTCTACGGCGGCCTCGTAAGTGGCGATCGCCCGCTGTAAATCTGCTGCGGTAATGGGCTGGCCGCTGAGAATGGTTACAAAGGCATCAATGGCTGCAGTGGTCTGGTCGGTAGGCAGTCCGGCGGTGGTGGCGATCGCCCGCAGCATGAAGACCGTCCGCCCGATCTGGGCCGCCTGAACTGAATTGATGCCTGCATCAGTCAGCAGGGTCTGAGCTTCACTGGGCGTTTGGGCGGCTGCCAACCGCTCCACATCCCTGCGGCTGAAGCGGGCCAGGGCCTGGAGATTGGCCACGTTCCGCTGGGCCACGACATAGTCGGCGGCAGAGACGCCAGCGGCCAGTCCGGCGGGGGGTGGCGGCAGCGTGCCTGTAAGAATCTGGGCGAGGGCCACATTACCTGCCTGGTAAATGGCGAGGGCCACTGCGCCCTGGGAACCGCCAGAAAAGCCGTCGTCACCGTTCTTATCTGTGGCGATGGGGTCCGGCAAACCGTTCGTCAGGCTGGGGGGGGCGATCGCCGGTTGGACTGTACCATACTGCAGTCCGCTGGCGGTGGTTTCGACGGCTGGCCCCAGGATGAGGGCGGCACTGACGAAAGCCACGGTATTCAAATTAATCTTGCTCTGCCGCATACTGGGTTTCTCCCTGGGGTAAATCCTGTCGTGAATTCGCTGGCCGAATGCCTAGAAGCCGTAAAGCCAGCCCCAGCCGCCAAATGAAACACTAGAAAACCAGTCTTCTTGATCTTGATCGCTGCCGAACTGGGTGGAGGGTGGGGTTTGGGGTTGGGCGGCTGGAGAATCCAGAGTACGGCTGATTGGAGGGGCGATCGCCTCAAAAATGGGGGCGGCATCGGGGAGCCGATACTGCTCCCGCAGCACGTCTGGATCGGTTTCCAGGGGCGGCTCTTCGGGCAGATCCTCCGGCGGCGGCACCTCCTCCAGGGGATTCTCGGGCGGCAGCAGGGCGGGCACCTCCAGGGACACGATGTATTCCCTGAGGGGGCTAGACGCTGCGATCGCAGGCAGCACGCCCTGATCCACCAGAGCTTGATGGACAAAGGCGGCTGCCTCTGCCCGCGTTGAAAATTCCCTTGGCCGCAGGCGGGTCACATTGGGATAGTTTACTACCCACTGGTTTTCCGTCGCCTCGGTCACGGGCCGCTGGGCAAAGGCGGGAATTTGGGCCGCATCCTGGTAAATTTCGTCCAGATCGATCGCCGCCAGCCGGGTGGCGCTTGCCCCCAATCCCGCCGTCAGTGCTGTCAGCACCTCGGCACGGGTAATCGCCTGCTCGGGCTTAAATTGCCCCTGGGGATAGCCGTCCAAAAAGTTCATGCGGTAGGCTGTGGCGATCGCCTCTGTCGCCCAGTAGTCGTCGGGAACATCAGCAAACCTCGGCCCGTCCCGAGTAACCGGCTGCCGAAAGGCACTGCGCACCAGGGCCGCAAACTGCGCTCGCGTCAGGGGCGCATCCGGGCGAAACAACCCATCGGGAAACCCCTGCACAATATTTCGCACCGCCAGTGGCTCGATAAACTCCTGTGCCCAATGCCCCTGGACGTCGGGAAAGCTGACCGTTGCCGGTGGCTCCTCCGTTAAAGGAGCCTGCGCCACGGCGGGGGACGGGGCGATCGCTGCGGCAGGCGGCGGGGAAGGGTCGGCGGGGCGATACGGCGCACGGATTGCCCATTCAACCGCTGTCTGCTCGGGATCGGACTGGGCAGATGGAGCTGGGATCATCTCCAAATCCCTGACCTGAACGGTGGCTGGCAGGGGTAGATCGGGCAGGGACGTATGGGCAAAATCCACCACCGGCAATCCGGCGGCGGCAGACCAGGGCGCGGTATCCAGCACCAGCACCGTGGGCGGCGGCTCAACCGGTGGCAGAGTGGAGGTCGTCTGGTCGGCGGCGTCGGAGCCGTCCAGATCGGGAACCGCAACGGCGCGGGCCTGGAGGAGTAGCTCGCGGGCAGTCAGGCTGGCCAGGGTGCAAAAAACAGCCGTAGAAGTACGCATCATCAGGGCACACTCAATCGGGCAATCAGGCGGGCGATCGCTTTACAAAAGCTAACCACTGATACACTTTGCCGGTTCTTCAGTCAGGACTAATTCACAAGGGAAGTTCGATTGGGTCATTTGGCGTAGAAATTACCTTTGCCCTCATTCCCCAGCCCCTTCTCCCAATCTGGGAGATTTTTGATAATGATCTTACCGGACGACGTAAGGGCAAATGGCCATTTGCCCTTACCAAGGGTTTAACCGAGGGTAAATTTTTTCCTGGACATCTCCTTAAGGCGGGAAATCCTGGTTGGACAGGATCCAGAATCCAGGAGTTAGAAGAGAGCTGACTCCTGGCTCCTGGCTCCTGGCTCCTGACTCCTGACTCCTGACTCCTGAATTCTATTCCTGAGAAAGTATCCCGCCTCACGTTTATCCCCCTGGAACCTATCGCCAGTTTCAAAGCTCGCCCCCGCTCGGGGAGAGGGGTTTGGGGCGAAAGGGCTAGGAGCTAAGCAAATGCCCCGCTACCGGTTTCTAGCCAAACTGCCACATGGGCGTACTGAGATACCGCTCACCTGTGCTAGCCTGCATAGCCACGATCAGCCTGCCCTGGGTATCCGGATGTTGGGCCACTTTGAGGGCGGCGTAGACCACGGCTCCGGTGGAGATGCCGCTGATGATGCCCTCCTGGTGGGCAAGCTGGCGGCCCAGGTCGTAGGCCTGCTCGTCGGTGACGGCAATCACCTCGTCGATTAAATCCGTACGCAGGACATCCGGCACAAAGCCTGCACCAATGCCCTGGATGTCGTGGCGGCCAGCGGGCTGATGGCTGAGGACAGCACTGGCGGCTGGCTCCACCGCAACGATGCGCACCTGGGGGTTCTGGCGCTTCAGGTAGCGTCCGGCCCCAGTGAGCGTCCCCCCGGTGCCTACCCCGGTGACAAAGATCGCTACCTGGCCGTCCGTGTCTTGCCAGATTTCTGGCCCGGTGGTGGTGTAGTGAATTTTCGGATTGGCGGGGTTGCTGAACTGCTGCGGGGAAAAGGTGTGGGGCAGGGTGGCCAGCAGTTCGTGGGCACGGGCGATCGCCCCTTCCATGTCCGCCTTAGCAGGGGTAAGTACCACCTCAGCCCCATAGGCGTTGAGGATCTGGCGGCGCTCCTGGCTCATGTGTTCGGGCATGGTGAGAATCAGGCGATAGCCCCTAGCTGCACACACCATGGCCAGTCCAATCCCCGTATTGCCCGAAGTAGCTTCAACAATCGTGGACACCCCCGGCTGAATCAGCCCCGCCCGTTCTGCCTCATCAATCATGCTGACGGCAATGCGGTCTTTGACGGACTTGGCCGGATTCATGCCCTCCAGCTTGAGGACGACTCTGCCGTGGCAACCCCAATACTGGGGCAGGCGGCGCAGCTCGACGAGGGGAGTATGGCCAATGGTGTCCGCGATGGTGTTGTAAATGGGCATTTCTCCAAATATTCTCCTAGTAAAGCCCCATGGGCTTAGGTTTGTGGCGGAATCCCCCGCAGCGCCAAGGATTCCTCCGTTTTTGTCCTAATACCAGAGCATAGGGCTATAAACCATCAGCCAGAACAGGAAGACGGTGAGGGCCACCAGGCAGAGGCTGTAGGGCAGGGTGCTGCGCCAGGAGCGGCGGGTGATGCGGCGCAGCGGGTAGAAGCTGAAGGCCAGGGCCGAGAGCAGGGTCACCCCCTGGAGGAAAGTGGCCACCTCCGCACTCCAGGTGAGGCTGGGCAGGTGAATTGCCGCAGGGCCGAAAGCTGCGGCGAGGACGTCGCTGGAGGGGATTCCTAAACTATTGACCAAACTATTGACCAAACTATTGAGCGATCGCCCCAGCACCG
Organism: Synechococcales cyanobacterium; assembly: GCA_035285585.1. GTDB lineage: Bacteria > Cyanobacteriota > Cyanobacteriia > CAKZMO01 > CAKZMO01 > JAYKGU01. Next base: position 15,982 of record JAYKGU010000093.1, on the reverse strand, counting down.
GCAGCACATCCCCCGCCTCGGTAATGGCGCTAGGGATGTAATGGGCCAGATTGGCTGCCAGGGTAAAGGGCAGGAAGATATAGGCGGTGGTGGAGAAGGGGGGCAGGTCGGCGTCCAGGCGGCGAGCAATTCTATGAATGCCATAGGCTATGAGGGCGGGCAGACTAAGCAGGCCAGTGACCACGGGGAGGGCGATCGCCAGATGGTCTGCATCCAGCACAATTTGCTCTCCACCCAAAAACCCCAAAATTCGCTGGCTGTGGTGCATTAGCACGCCGCCCAGCAGCAGAAACATCAGTGCCACCTCGGCCCCAAAGCCCTGGTGGTCGTCCAGCAAATCTGAGGCGGGAAACCGCAGGTTTACCTGCACCGAACGGTGGGGGCAGGCTTTGAGACAGGTCATACACAGCACACAGTCCCGGTTGTCGCGAAGCTGGGCCGGATGGGAATAGAGGGGACAGCCCCCCGTCGCCTGCCCTTCCGTGGGGAGGGCAGCGGTGACCGTGGGGAGAGTGGCGTCACTGCCCCGGTAGCAGCCGAAGGTCTGGCACTGGCTGCCGCAGACCTGCTGGGTCGATCGCAGCTCAACCATCGACAGCTTGGCAAACATGCCATTCATGCCGCTAATGGGGCAGAGATAGCGACACCAGACGCGCCGTTCGTAGATGACGCTGCCGACGACTGCTCCCGCCGTAATGGCCAGCAGCAGCCAGGAAGACAGGTCGGCATGGTGGGGCAGATCCCACAGCTTTTCCCACAGGTAAATCAGCAAAAACCCGCCAAACAGCACCCACGCCCCCCAGCGGTTTAGCCAGCGGGTGGGCCAGGGCAGCAGCTCGCGGGGCCAGATCCAGAGGGAAAGGCGGCGCACCCATTCCCCCGTAATCATAAACGGACAGACCGCACACCAAACGCGCCCCACAAAGGCAAACAGAAATAAATATCCCGGCCACCACCAGGCCCAAAACAGATGGAGAGTGAGGCTGTCTCCCCGATTTTGCGGCCCAATGAAGCCCAACAGGGTGACGGGAATGAACAGGGCCATCACCAGCCACCACAGCCGCTCTGGCCACCAGCGACTCAGCAAAAACCCCCGTAGCCAGGGCACCTCGTTTAGCAAATCGATGCGAAAGGCGTTTTTGGCCGACTGCACCGACCACAGCACCTGTTCGGGGATGACGGACTGCTCTGGCGGCGTCATCACCACGGCCCGCTTGAGGATGCCCGCCAGCTCCGCCAGGTTGCCGGGGTAGTCGTAGCTGATCAGCCGCCGCAGGTCTGCCGGGTCGAGGGTGAGGGGGGGGCGGCTCTGGCAGAAGCGGGTGAGAAAGGCAGCGGCAAAGGCGGGAATGTCTTGCTTGCGCTGGGGCAGGCTGGCGAGCTTGAGGGTCAAAGCGTCACCACCGGGCAGGGCAAATCGGGACGGGGCGGCCAGCACCAGCCGCACCCAGGACTGGGTTGGCACAGGCACCGTACCCACCGGAGCATTGGGAATCACTTCACCCGTTTGCAGGTAATGGACGAGGCGATCGCCCACCTCCGGCGTCAGGTACTGCACATTGTCCAGCAGCAGTGTGCCCCGCTCCAGCAGAGCCAGAATCCCCAGGTGACCGTCCCCATTGCCGTCAGCCGCGTCACCCATGCGACCAAAGAGCACATCGGTGAGGCGATCGCCCCCATGTGTCCCCAAGTTGGCCTGGGAGAGGGCGGCACAGTCCAGCTCCGCAAAGGGATGGTCGGCGATCGCTGACTGGCCATGGATCCAGCCTGCCAGGAAGGTCTTACCGCTGCCAGCGGCAGCCTGAAACACAATCGGCTGTAAGGACTGGGCCGCGTCTTTCGCCTGCTGGGCCAGCTTGTGGGCCGCCTTGCTGCTGCCAATCCACTCTGTCTCCGCCGGGATCGGCTGGAGGTATGCCTGGAGGGCCTGGATGCGGAGCTGCTCGCGGGCGGTGCGATCGGCAAAGTCGGCCAGATCCTGGGCCAGCAGTCGGCTCAGCACCTGCTGAATCGCCGGATGTTCTTCGACCAGGCGGGTATAGTCGGCGGCGGGTAGAAACCAGAGTTCTCCGGCACTGAGGGCGATCGCGCTGGCCCGGTAAACGGCGTCCGGGTCGCCAGTGGCCAGCGGCACATAGCCCAGTAAATCCCCCGCACTGCGGTAGCGAATGTGGGACTTGCCAATAGGGCTGCGGCGGTAAATCTCCACCGTTCCCCACCGCAGCAGATACAGTCCTTCCGGGCGCTGATCGAGCTGATAAACGTGGGTGTCTGCAGGCATGGGGCGGAGCTGGAGGGCCTGGGCGATCGCCCCAAGATCGGCATCGGGGAGCGTTCCCCAAACACGATGAAAGCTGAGCCAGTCAAAACAGTCCTGGGGAGTCGCTGCCCCATCTCGTGGGCCAGTGAACTGGTCGTCGGACGCTTTACGCCAGGGAGTTGATCGAACATTCATATTCAGTGGGTGCCTCCCTCCTCCGGGAACTGAGCCACGAATCCTCCCACACCACGGTTAGCAAACCTTGATGCCACAGAGACGGTTTGCTCACAAATCTTTTGAAAGAGATACGACCGTTGACATGCCGGTTCAAACTCAGCCTGCACCAATCGGGCAGAAAGGGCGGGGAGTGTCACTCAAGGGCGATCGCCCCACAGGTGTTTTCCCGCCGGTCGAGCAACTGTTGAATGGTAGCCACGAGCTGCTTGAGGTTCACTGGCTTGGGGAGGTAGCCATCGGCTCCAGCGGCCAGACAGCGATCGCGATCGCCCTCCATGGCCAGGGCCGTCAGGGCCAGGATGGGAATCTGGGCAAACCGGGGATTTTGGCGGAGGGTTTGCATCACCTGCAGCCCGTCCACGTTTGGCATCTGAATATCTATCAGCAGCAGATTTGGGGGATGGATGGACATCAGGTTCATCACTTCCTGGCCATTTTTGGCGATGAGCAGCCGATAGCCCTGTAGCTCCAGATAATCCGTCAGTGTGACGATGGTGTCTGGATTGTCTTCGGCCAGGAGGATCAGGGGTGGGGGATGGATGGGTGGATGGGTGGATGAGATGGGGGCGGGAAGCGGGGTGGGGGTAGGGAAAGGGGTGAGGCAGTAGGGGAGGCAGACGGTGAAGCAACTGCCCTGTTCGGGCTGGCTGATGAGGCTGACCTGGCCGCCGTGGAGTTCTACGATTTGTTTCACCAGCACCAGCCCCAGCCCCGTGCCTTCATAGCGGCGGTTGAGGCGGCTGTCGATTTGCACAAATGGACGGAAGAGTTTGGCCTGGTCTTCGGCGGCAATGCCAATGCCCGTATCGATCACAGAAAAGTAAATCCAGGGGTCGGAGTTCGGGAGAGCTGGCTGCCGAGGGGCTGCAGGAGCAGGGGCGATCGCTGCTTGAGAACCCTCTACCGGGCAACCTTCGGGGCGCTGCAGGCCCACCTTCAAAGTGACCTGACCGCCATCGTGGGTAAACTTGACCGCATTGGTGAGCAGGTTAATCAGCACCTGCCGCATCCGGCGTTCATCCACGGCGATCGCCCCCAAATCGGGAGCCAGGGTCAGACTGAGCTGAATTTGCTTCTTGTAGGCCTGCTGCTTAACGAAGAGCAAGCTGGAGTTACAGAGGTCATCGACCCGAACGGGGGCGAGGTGCAGCTCCAGCTTGCCCACGGAGATTTTTGAGAGATCGAGAATGTCGTTGATCAGCGTGAGCAGGTGCTGCCCGCTGCTGTGGATAATCTGAATGTACTGGCGCTGCTTGTCGTTGAGGTCGCCAAAAGCCTTTTCTTGAACGACCTCCGACATGCCCAGGATGGCGGTAAGCGGCGTGCGTAGCTCATGGCTCATGTTGGCCAAAAACTCATCCTTGAGGCGGGTGGCGTGGGCCAGTTCGGCATTGGTGCGCTCGAGCTGCCGTTCGTATTCTTTGTGAACCCGCATGTCCCGCATGATGGTGGAGAAAAACTCCACCTCCCCCTGGGGCGATTTGTGGGCCAGCAGCAATTGGGAGACGGGAATTTCCTGCCCGGTGGCGTCGAGTAGGGCCGTTTCCCCCAGCCAACTGCCGGTGGCGATCGCCGCAGGCACTGCCTCCTGCTCCAGCAGGTTCATTGCCCACTGGGGATGGTAGTCTGCCGGAGTTCGCTGGCTTACGGCAGCATCACTGTCAAGGCCGCAAAGCTGCTTGATGGCCCGATTGCCCCAGATCACTTGCCCCGTCCGGGCATCCAACATGCCAATGTAATCGGTTGAGGCTTCCAGAATAGTAACCAGGCGCTGCTGCTGGTGCTCCAGCCGTTTGCGATCGCTAATATCTGTAACCCGCACCAAATTCATGGTGCGTCCCGCCACGGTGATGGGGGTCGCGGCAATATTGCCCCAAAAGACCCGTCCCCGGCGGGTGACATACTCGATTTCCCGGCTCCAGAAGCCATTGGCAATCATCTCGGTGTTGATGGCGGCTAACTCTTCGCTGGAGTAAGGTCGGTGGTGGAGGGTGTGTCCTTCGATGCCCAGCAACTCACGCTTATCTGCCACCTCAAAGAGCTGGGCGGCCCGCTGGTTGCAGTCGAGCGTCAACAGGGTTTGCGGATCAACCAGAAAGAGGGCATCGGCGGATTCATTAAAAATCGCCTCCCGCAGGTCTCGGCTGTATCGCAGTTCGTCATCGGCCCGCTTGCGCTGGGTAATGTCGGTTTCCGAGCCGCACATCCGCACCACCTGGCCAGATGCATCACGGGAGGCCTGGGCGCGGTCAAGCACCCAGAGGTAGGAGCCGTCCTGGCGCTGGGTGCGATATTCGGCTTCAAAAAATTCGGTGCGCCCCGCAAAGTGATCCGCAACGGCTGCCATGACCCAATCGTAGTCATCGGGGTGGATGCGGCTCAGGCACTCGTCAGGGGAGTCGCCAATCTCATCTTCAGCAAACCCCCGCATTTGCTTCCAGCGGCTAGACAGGAAGATTTTGTTGTTCCGCATGTCCCAGTCCCAGATGCCGTCATTAGCGCCATTTAGGGCGAGCTGCCAGCGCTCTTCACTGGCCTGCAGCGCCATGGAGCGCTCGGCCACCCGTGCTTCCAGGTCTTGATTCAATCGTTCTAGCGCCTGGGTGGCCCGCTGTCGCTCCAGTTCTGTCTGTTTGCGATCGCTAACGTCTCGCGCCAACCACAGAACCGTGTCCGCCGTCAGGGGAGAGCAGGTCGCCGCGAACCATTGCTCCTGGTCGCGGATGGGCAGATTGTATTCATACTTCTGGGCCTCTCCAGAGTCCAGGGTTTGCCAGATGCAGTTCAGGAAAAATGCTGCCTGGTCAGGGGAAAAAAGGTCATTCACCGATTGACCCAACAATTCATCTCTAGAACAATAAAACTTGTCAGAGCGAGTAAAGAAAACTTGCCGATGGATGCCCTGTCGGTCGAGCACCAGCACCACATCTTCCAGGGCAGCAAAGAGGTGTATCAGTAGCTGCTCGGTCTGGTGTTGGGCCTGCAGGATGAGTTGCCCCAGCCGTTCAGCGGTAAGCACCCCCACCATCCGGCCCGCCGCGTCTACCACGGGTAGCTGGTGAACCTGATGGTGCTGAAACAGGTCGAAGGGCACCTGAACATTGACCGGGTCTGTCAGGGGCAGCACGGGGCCTGGAGCGGACATAATGGTGGCGATCGCCACCTCCGCCGGATTTTTGCCCGATACCATCATCCGCAGCAGGTCGCCCTCGGTGACCCGGCCCACCAGGCGATCGCCCTCCTGCACCCAAACGCATGGCGATTGTGTTGGAGGTGAATCCAGGTGGTCAGCCGGTTGCACGCCGCCGGACGAACAACCACACGGACTAAAACCCATCATGGCAAGGGCTTTGGTGCCGTTATCCGTTGGCGCTAACGTGCGCGGAGGAGGGGCGATCGCCTTTGCCAGGTCAACTTGGGAAAAGACGGCTGCAGGGGTGAACATCGGCCCAATACTCCTGCTGGCTCCAATTTTGTTCCTAAGAGGTCTTTTTGACTGTTGAGACTCTCTATTATAGAATTAATCTCTTGTCAATGCAATAATTCCCTGTTCCCCTTCTACACTAACTTTTGCCGCTGAATTCTGATGCGAGGGTGCGTGCGCCATAGCCATCGTTTTGGGGCAGGGCGATCGCCTCAACCCCCAGTCGCTGCTTCAGGTGGTCGGCTACCCGTAGGGCATTGGCCACAATGGTCAGCGTCAGGTTAACCGCCCCCATGGTGGGGATAAAGCTGCTGTCTACCACATAGAGATTGTCGATATCGTGGGTCTGGCAGTTTAAGTTGAGCACGCTGGTTTGCGGATCGCGGCCAAACTTGCAGGTTCCCGCCTGGTGCCAGACCACCTGCAGCGGCATCCGATTCACCCAAAACCAGTAAAACCCCTGCCGCCGGAGGTGCCGCTTCAGCACGTCAATGAGCTGCCGGTGAGGCGTGAGGTTGTTTTCTGTGTAGTCCAAAATGACCTCGCCCTGGCTGCCCACCCGGACCCGATTTTCCGGCTTGGGAATTTCCTCGGTGGTTACCCAAAAATCCACGGAATGGTGGGCAATATACTTGAGGATTTCGTTGGGAATCAGGGGGTTAGCAAAGCGCTTCAGCCGTTGCCACTTGGCCTTTCCCGTTAGTTGCACCGCCCCCAGGGGATAGTCTGTGTCAGGGCCTTTGAAATAGTAGTCGTGGAAGGCCAGGGTTTTTTGAAAGCGGGTGGGGTTGGGTTTGCGAGCCACCGCAATCACTGCCGAGTGGTTGTGCAGCATCAAATTGCGCCCCACCAGGTCAGATGAATTAGCCAGACCGTTGGGGTGCTGCTCGTTGGCCGACTGCAGCAATAGCTTGGCAGAATTGACCGCTCCGCACGCGACGATGACCATTTTTGCTTCAAATCGCCGGGGGACTCCGTCCTGGATGGCTTCAACCGCCGTGATGCGCTGCCCGGAGGCATCCGTCACCAGGCGCTGGACGCAGGTGTGGGTTTGCAAATCCACATTAGGGTACTGGATGGCCTGATCTACGCAGGTAACCTGGGCGTCGCACTTGGCGTCTACCAAACAGGGGTACGGGTCGCAGGTATCGCAGCGAATGCAGCGGCTGTGGTGGGGATGGTGGACATTCCGATCCAGGGCGAGGGTGGCATGAAAGGGGTGCAGCCCCTCTGCTCGGAGGCCATCGGCCACCTCCTGGATGCGGGGTTCGTGGGGAAAGGGAGGGTAGGGGTAGTCCTCCGTTGCCGGAGGTTCGGTGGGGTCTTCGTGGCGATCGCCATGGATTTTATAAAGGTGCTCGGCCTGGGTGTAATAGGGTTCAAAGTCTTCATAGTCCAGGTCCCAGGCGGGTGCAACGCCATCATGGTGGTAAATTTCGCCAAAGTCTTGCTGCCGCATCCGCTGCAAAACAGCACCATAAACTTTGGTATTTCCCCCCACAAAGTAGTGGGTTTCGGGATTAAAGGCGTTGCGATCTGCGTCATACCACTGCTCGTCGGCGTAGTAGCGCTCCTCTAAAAACAGCGCATCCGGATCCCAGTTCTCCTTTTCGCGCGGCAGATAGTCGCCCCGCTCCAATATGAGAATCCGTTTCCCAGTGGGTGCCAGGGCATAGGCGAGGGTGCCGCCTCCCGCTCCTGCACCAATGATGATCAGGTCGTATTGCTGCTGGGACATGATGCTGCTTGCCGTATAATCTCTAGATTTTCTAAGTAGGTCAGCACAACTAAATGTTAGAAAACTGGGGGCGCGCCCCCAGTTTTCTAACCTTCATTTTTCAATGCAGTTCTACTTACCTTAAATAGTATTCTTCAGATTTCTTAATGAAACGTCTTCCAAATGCCGGATTTGCCGCCCTTTCGGCGTCTATCGGAAGTGGGATGCTGGGGTTTGCCAGCCTTGTTTAGGATACTGGGTAAGTGCTCAAGCACGATGGATACACCTCCGAGAAGATAACTTCGTTTAGTGACAAAACATGCTCCCCTCATCCCCCAGCCCCTTCTCCCAACCGGGGAGAAAGGGAGCTGACTCCGGGGCGATCGCCCCTTCCCAATCTGGCTCCAGGTTTGACCGACTCAACAAAGTTTTGCAGGGGAACCAATCCCCCGATGAAGTATTTGCCGCACTAATGCCTTTGCTGGGGGAGCTGCTGGGATGCCATCGCTGCTTTCTTTACCTGCGCTCCCCTGATACGGGGCTGGGGCGAGTGCCCTTCTGCTGGCGGCGCACCAAAGACGTTCCCGAAGTCTACGACGCCGACTGGAAGGCCGAACCCTCTTCCCTGGCGGCGGAAGATCCGTTATTTGCCGCGGCCCTGCGCACTGCCCCCTCGATCTTTGTGGAAGATGTGCAGTCTGCCCCACCACACCTGGTGAACCCAGACTTTGAGCGGGAGAACTTTGGCCACCGTGCCCTGGTTCATGCCCACCTTTGCCGGGATGGTCAACTTTGGGGGGTATTGCAGCCCTGTGTGTTTGACCGCCCCCGGATCTGGAAAGAGGGCGATCGCTACCTGATCTCCCATGTCGTCGAGCAGATTACGCCCCTGGCTATTCAATACGTTACCCGTGAGGTTGAGTCCTGAATGATTGTGAATCTGCAAGCAGACGGTTGGGAAGTCATCTACCACCGTGCCCATGCCCTGCTGGCCGCCCAAATTGCGGGCAACTGGGACTATCACAAAGCCCCGCAGCGGCTCTACGAAACCATTGCCGCCATCTCCCACCACGACGACCTGGAGAAAGAATGGGAGGGTGACCACCTCACCCCAGCAGGTGCACCCATGGACTTTACCCTGGAGCAGGGCACCTCGGTGGAAAAGATGCGCCGCCATATCGCCGAAGCCGTCTACCGTAGTCGCTGGGTGGCGCTGCTGCTCTCCATGCACCTGTGTTTTTTGACCCAGGGCCGGCGGGGTAGTTCTCCTGAGATCGACGAGTTTTTGGACGAGCAGGAAGCGCTGCAAACCCGCTGGCGGGACGAGCTGGACGTCAGCCAGCCGGACGCAGATGCCGCCTATGCCTTTATGCGGTGGTGCGATCGCCTCTCTCTCATCCTCTGTCAGCACAAAATCCCCATGGCGCAGCGCTCTCTGGAAATCACCGCTGGCCCGGATGGCAAAACCTACTACATCCATGCCGGGGAGGACGGGGCACTGGTGATTAAGCCCTGGCCGTTTGTCCCCGAGCGGTTTGAAATCAACGTGGAAGCCTGCCGTCTCTCCCAGCTCCAGTTCGACCAAAAGGAAGAGCTGACGGTGGCCCTCCAGGAGGCTCCCCGTCAAGTGCTGACCTGGACGCTGGCCCAGGGGCAAGCGTAACCCACCGGGAATCATTGGGGATGTCTGGGGCCAGGGGTATCAACTTAAGGCGGGACAGTGGGGCGCTGTGCGCCCCACTGTCCCGTTAATTTTGTCCCGCTTTAAGCGGGAACCCTGGGGCCAGGATTGAAAAATTCTTGAACCGACGGGCAGCCTTTTCCTCTTAAGGGTTCCACCGACGTGATAAGGTGCTAGCAATCGCGATCGCCCTATTCCGCAACCACCCATGGCTAGCCAACCCAAGATCATCGTCCTGGATGACGACCCCACCGGGTCGCAAACCGTCCATAGCTGTCTGCTGCTGCTGCAGTGGGATGTTGACACCCTGCGCCTGGGGCTGCGGGACGAGGTGCCCATCTTTTTTGTGCTCACCAACACGCGATCGCTCACCCCCGACCAGGCCGATGCCGTCACCCGCGAGGTCTGTGAAAATTTAAAGGAGGCGATCGCCGCTGAAGGGATTGCCGATTTTCTGGTGGTAAGCCGCTCCGACTCTACCCTGCGGGGCCACTACCCCATCGAGACGGACGCGATCGCCGCCCTGCTTGGCCCCTTCGACGCCCACTTCCTCACCCCCGCGTTTTTTGAGGGCGGACGCATCACCCGCGACAGCATTCACTATTTGATGGTCGACGGTAGCCCGGTGCCGGTGCATGAGACGGAATTTGCCCGTGATTCCGTATTTGGCTACCGCCACAGCTACCTGCCAGACTATGTGGCCGAAAAGACCCAGGGCCGCATCCCCGCCAGTGCCGTCGAACGCTTTCGGCTGAGCGACATTCGGGCGGGCAGCGTGGATCGGCTCCTGGCCCTCTCTGGCAACCAGTGTGGCGTGGTCGATGCCGAGCAGCAGGCCGATTTGAACCAGTTTGCCGCCGATGTGCTCACCGCCGCCGCCCAGGGCAAACGGTTCCTCTTCCGCAGCGCCGCCAGTTTACTTACCGCCCTGGCCGCCCTGCCGCCCCAACCGGTTGCCGCCGAGGAGATGGTGACCTTTAATCGCGATCGCCAGCCCGGTGCGGTGGTGGTCGGCTCCCACGTCAAAAAGTCCACCGAGCAGCTCCACCAGTTACTGCAGGAAACGGGCATCGTCGGCATCGAAATCGACGTGGTGCATCTGCTAGAGGAATCCGCCGACCAGCGGGCCGCCCTCCTGCAAAAGACCCTGGAAAAGGTACAGGTCGCCCACAGTCAGGGCAAAACGCCCGTCATCTACACCAGCCGAGAAGAACTCCAGTTCCCAGATGTGGCCACCCGCCTCGCCTTTGGGGTGGCCGTCTCCGACCTGCTGATGGACGTGGTGCGGGGGCTGCCCGCCACCATTGGCTTTCTGATCAGCAAGGGAGGCATCACCTCCAACGATGTGCTCAGCAAGGGGCTGGCCCTCCGCACCGCCCGCCTGCTGGGGCAAATTTTGCCGGGATGCTCCATCGTCCGCACCCCCGAAACCCACCCCCAGTTTCCCAACCTGCCGGTGGTGCTGTTTCCGGGGAATGTGGGGGATGAGATGGGCCTGGTGACGGCTTACCGCCGCCTGACACCCTGACTATCACAGACGGAGGAGCAGCGATGGGGTACCGCGGACTGTTCGTGGGCTTGATCACCCTGGACCTGATCTACCGCGTGGCGCAGTTGCCCCAGGCCAATCAGAAAATTGTGGCGCTGGATACCGTGCTGGCTGCCGGAGGGCCAGCCACCAATGCCGCCGTGGCGTTTAGCCATCTGGGCAACCGGGCCACCGTGCTGGGGGTGCTGGGCTGTCATCCCCTGCGATCGCTGATTAGTACGGATTTGGAGAATTGTGGCGTGGCGATCGCCGACCTCCAGCCCACCCACACCGCCCCGCCCCCCACCTCATCGATTCTGGTTACCGCAGCCACGGGGGAACGGGCGGTGGTGTCTCTGAAGGCCGTGAAGTCCCAGGCAACCGTGGATCAAATTCCCGCAGGTATCCTCCAGGGCATAGATGTGGTGCTGATCGATGGGCACCAGATGGCGGTGGGGGAGGCGATCGCCACCCAGGCCCGCACCCTGAACATTCCCGTGGTGGTGGACGGCGGCAGTTGGAAACCTGGATTCGAGGCGGTTCTCAAGCAGGCGGACTATGGGGTTTGCTCGGCCAACTTCTTCCCACCGGGCTGTGAAACGGAGGCGGCGGTGCTGGCCTACCTGAACACCCTGGGGATTCCCCACCTGGCGATTACCCACGGCGGGCAGCCCATTACCTACTGCGATCGCGGCGAGACCGGCACCCTGCCCGTGCCGACCATCCAGGCCGTTGATACCCTGGGGGCGGGGGATATTTTCCACGGCGCACTGTGCCACTACCTGCTGCCAGCACGACGGACTGCTGCCGCCTTCCCAGCAGCCTTATCTGAAGCAGCAGCGATCGCCGCCCGTGCCTGTCAGAGCTTTGGCACCCGCCAGTGGCTCACCCAGCGACACAGTTCCTAAAGATTGGGTAAAGCAGGGAGACGGTTTTTTGGCCGTTCCGGAGCCGACTCACTATGATTGACTGGGGCATCCTGGTGTCAACCCAAATTTTGCGGGAACACTGAGCAGGAATTTTTGACCATCCTGCGTCCCTTAGCTAACCGAGAGGAGCAACTGGAATTATGGCATACGAACGCGAAAAGCAAGTGGCGATTGAGGCGGCGATCGCAGCAGGTAAGCTCTGTGAAGAAGTGCGCCGCACCATTACCCCGGAAGCCATTGAGAAAAAGGATAAAAGCCCGGTCACGGTGGCGGATTACGGCTCCCAGGCAGTGATCTGCAAAGCCCTCGCCGATGCCTTTCCAAATGACCCCGTCGTGGGTGAAGAAGATGCGGCAGAGCTGCGCACACCGGAAATGGGCGATCGCCTCCAGCAGGTCACCGGTTTTGTTAAGGGCGTGCTGGCCGATGCGACGCCGGAGCAGGTGGTGGACTGGATCGACCGGGGCAATGGGGAAGCAGGCGATCGCTTCTGGACCCTCGACCCCATCGACGGTACCAAGGGCTTTTTGCGCAAAGACCAGTACGCTGTGGCCCTGGCCCTCATCGAAAATGGCGACCTGAAGGTGGGGGTGCTGGCCTGTCCGGCCCTCTCGTTTGACGCCAGTTCGGAGCCGGGTCTGCTGTTTGTGGCCGTGCGCGGCGAGGGAGCTGAAATGATGTCCATGCACGGCGGCAGCCTCCAGCCCATCCGCGTGGTGAGTGCTGAGGATACGGCTCGCCTGCGCTTTGTCGAAAGCGTCGAGTCTTCCCACGGCGACCACGAGCGCCAGGAATCGGTGGCCAAGGCAGTGGGCTTCACCAGCGGTTCCCTGAAAATGGACAGCCAGGCCAAGTATGGGGCCGTGGCGGCAGGCGAAGCAGCCCTTTACCTGCGGCTACCCTCGCCCCAGTCGCCAGACTACCGCGAGAAGATTTGGGACCATGCCGCCGGGGCGATCGTGGTTGAGGAAGCGGGCGGTCGCGTCACGGATATGTACGGCAAGCCCCTGGACTTTTCTAAGGGAGCCAAGCTGGTGGACAACCAGGGCATTGTGGTCAGCAACGGCACCATTCACGATACGGTGATCGAGGCTTTGGCGGCGTCAATGGCGACAGTGTAAGTAGTTAAACAAAATTATTTTCTTGAGGGTGTGCGCCCCGGCGGGGCGCACACCCCCACAAGATTGTAAGTAAGGGCAGATCGCCATTTGCCCCTACGGTAGATAGCGCAGTCCCTGTTCAAGCCCCTTGCACACGCCGGTGAGAAAATCCAGATCCAGCGTATCGAGGCGATCGCTCGCCTGATGGTAGTGGGGGTTGCGCATGAAGGCGGTGTCCGTCACCATCATGGCCCGGTAGCCTTCGTCCCAAAAAGGGGCATGGTCGCTGAGGCGGGTTTGGGGCACCACCATGCCCCGCTGTCCGGCGGGTAGCCATTCGCAGGGCACTCCCGTCTCCCGCAGGGTGTGGCTGAGCCGCTGGAGATCGCCCACACTGGCCAGGTTGCCTACCAGGGCAATGAAGTCTCCCCGATCGGGGTAGAAAAGCTGCAGTCCGGCGGGATATTGCTGGGAACCGGGGGTCGGGTCGCGGTAGCCCAGCATTTCCAGCGAGAGCATCAGCCGCAGGGGCACTTGCTGTTGGGCTAACTCTGCCGCATAGGCGGCGCTGCCCAGCATGCCGTATTCCTCCATATCAAAGGCGACGATCTGGATGGGATGGGCGATCGCCTCGGCAGCAAAGGCCCGTGCCAGCTCCAGCAAGGCCGCCACACCGGAAGCATTATCATCGGCTCCGGGGGTGCCGGGGACGGCATCGTAGTGGGCACCAATCAGGATGGCCGGTCGATCTGAGCTATCCTGGGCGGGTAGGGTGAGGATGAGGTTATGGTGGTTTTGCCCCCGCACTTGAAAGGTGTGGTGGATGACCTCGCCCCACTGGGCCAACTGCTCCTGGAGGTATTGCTTCACGTAGAAATGCCCTGCAGAAGACAGATAGGGGTCTCGCTGTCGCACGATATGGGTGAGGTGCGATCGCAGTCGCTGCGTCAGGTTGTCATCCCCTGAGGGCAAATCGGATGGGTGGGAGAGATTGGTCATAGGGTTTGTCAGCGGCGTATTTCCCACCTACTATCAAAACATCTTCGTCGCCAATCCTCCACTGTTCTGGTACTCCCATGTCTATCCCTGCTACCCCCGCCACCCTTGTCCGTTTGCTGGCCGGAGAATTCATCAACCGGGAACAGGCTCTGGCCCAGCCCGCCTGGTTTGTGTCGCTGCGCCTCTGGCATCGCCCCCTGCCCCGGCTGCTGATGGGCAATCCAGCGATCTTTGCCGAGCAGGCCAATGCCCTTTATCCCGACCAGGCTTACCGCCAGCGCCTGCTCATGGTGCAAAAAGGCCCAGAGGGCTTAGAGGTGCAGTACTTTGCCTTGCGGCGGCCCGAAGTCTACAAAGGGGCAGGTTTGGCCCCAGAACGGCTGCGATCGCTCCAGGATGAGGATTTGATTCGGCTACCGGGCTGTGTGCTGGAGGTGCAGCAGCAAGGGGAAACGTTTATTGCCAAGATGCACCCTGGAGAGAGGTGCCAGTTTGAATATCAGGGCAAGGTGGGTCAGGTGGCCCTGGGGTTTGAGGCGAGCCTGGGGCGTTTTCGCAGCTACGACCGGGGCGTGGATCCAGAAACGGGGCGATCGCTCTGGGGAGCCTTGATGGGGCCGTATGAGTTCACGCAGCAGGCCGACTATGCCACCGATGTGCCGCTCTATCCTGAATTCTGACTCCTGGATCTGGCTCCCTATCCAATCAAGACTTCCGGCTTAGATGGATACCCGCCCCTACCAACTATTTAATTCGGCAGAAGGTAAATTTCCCCCGGAAATTTCCTAAGGAATAGGAATTAAATAAAATGCAATTTCTTGGGTAGGGGCATGGCATTGCCAAGCCTACAGAGAAGGCAATCGCACAAGTTATTTAATTCACGATCCTAATTTGAGACCCCAATCCATTCATAGAGTTCTAGACTACTCAGGTCACAACAGGTGCAGTCGGCACACTTAACGGGAGCGGGCTGTTTGCGAATGCGGCCCTTGCGGCTGAGTTTGTCTAGCATGGGCTTGAGGGTCTGGCCATCGGTGTGAAAGTGGAGGGAAAGGTCGGCCAGCGAAACAGTACCGTGGGTGGTGATGTAGGTTTGGATATCGCGGAGCATTTTGGGAAGGCGAGAGGGGAGAGAGGAGAGGGGAGAGAGAGGAGGTATTGACCCATCCCCTCACCTACCCATCCACCCCACTACTTGCTTAATGGCTTTCCATCAGCAGCGATCGCCGCCGTCGTGCCGGGCGGGAGAAGCGCATTAGAGCGATGCTGACCACCAGGGCGATCGCCAGTCCCCCAATCCAGGCGGCTGAAGTGGCGGGATGGCGGGCAAAGGTCATCGCCTGGTAGTAGAAGGTGGCGCTCCAGTAAGCCAGGCCCGTGGTCCAGAGGCCGACAAAGGCAGTCCAGCCCGCATTGGTTTCCCGGTAGACGGCTCCCATGGCCGCCACGCAGGGGAAGTACATCAGCACAAACAGCAGGTAGGCAAAGGCTCCCACCCGACCGTCAAAGCGCTGGGCCATCTGACCAAAGGTGGTGAAAGCGACCGCCTGCTCATCGGCGGCAGTTTCCAGGTTGCTGACATCGCCCACGGATAGGCCCAAAGGATCCAGGAAGGTACCCGACAGTTCGGCCAGGTTAGCGGGAATAGTGGCAAAGGCTTCGCCAATGTTGCCAAAGAAATTGAATTCATCGGCTTCGACGTCTACACCAGCGGCGATCGCCTCGTCTTCTCCCAGTTGGCCATAGAGGGAATCAAGGGTACCGACCACGGCTTCCTTGGCAAACACCCCAGTAAAGATACCAACCGTCGCAGGCCAGTTTTCCTGCTGGATGCCCATCGGCGCGAAGACTGGAGTGATCGTCTGGCTGACGGAGCTGAGGATCGAATTGTCGCTGTCCTCGTTGCCGATGGAGCCATCGGTGCCAATGGTGTTCAACAAACTGAGCACCATCACCATCACCACAATCACTTTGCCTGCGCGGAGGATGAAGGCTTTCAACCGCTCCCAGGTGCGCAGCAGCACACCTTTGACGGTAGGCAAATGGTAGGTGGGCAGCTCCATCACAAAGGGAGCCGCTTCCCCTTTCAGCAGGGTGTACTTCATGA
>JAYKGU010000092.1:0-6186 GCA_035285585.1 Synechococcales cyanobacterium | reverse complement strand
GTCAACCGGAATCTTGAAAACCGGCATAGTACGATTATATCAGAGATGACGGGAACTAAAGTTCCCAAGTCGCTTTTCCACCTCGCTCTAAAGAGACGAGGCTATCAAGCTCCCGAGCTATTCCTGTCAAATGGATGAGTGCTTCGATCAAACTCTGATTTTGGTCATCGGTGCCCACCGTGATTCGCAATTTATCGGCCAGCTTGGGCTGCTTGAAATAGCGCACCAGAATGCCCCGCTCTTTAAGCGCTAGATACAGGGCCTCTGCAGTCCCCTGGGGTGGCGTCACCAGCAGAAAGTTGGCCTGGGAGTCGGGTACCTGAAAGCCAAGCTGCTTCAGTTCCTGGGCCAGCTTGACGCGGGAGGCTTTCACCCGCTCGGCACATTCATTCTTATAGGCCTGGTCGCGCATGGCGGCAGCTCCTACAGCACAGGCGATCGCGTCTACGTTATAGCTGTCTTTCACCTTGAAAAGGCCCTTCAGCAGGCTGGGCTGAGCAATGGCAAACCCCAACCGCAGCCCCGCCAGGGAATAGCCCTTCGACAGGGTGCGGCTGATCAGCACGTTGTCAAACTCGTGGACCAGGGAGAGGGCGGTTTCCGTGGCAAAGTCTACATACGCCTCATCGACGACCACAATTCCCGACACGCGAGCGGCGAGCTGGCGCACCTCCTCAGTGGGTACCACATGGCCAGACGGGCTATTGGGGGAGGCGATGAAGGTGACGGCCCCGTTTGCCGCTACCAGGTCATCAATGGGTAATTGGTGGCGATCGCCATAGGGCACCTCTACCACGTCGGCGGGCTGAATCTCCGCCAGCGTGCGATACAGCACATAGGTGGGTGTGGGATAGACGACCCGCCGTGCTCCTTCGGCACAGGCCCGGATGATCACGTTCAAAAGCTCATCGCTGCCGTTGCCCACCAGAATCCAGTCCATCGGCACCGCCAGCACCTCGCTGATGGCCTTGCGAAACTCGTCGGCAAAGGGCGTCGGGTAGCGCCGCAGCCATTCGCTGTCTAGCTCCCGCAATACGGCGATCGCCTGGGGCGAGGGCGGATAGGGATTTTCGTTGGTGTTGAGCTTGATGATGCGGGTGCCCGGTTTGGGCTGTTCGCCGGGAATGTACCCGGTCATGGCGTCCACGTTGGGACGGAAATAGCTGCTCATATCGCGCTCACCAGTAGGGTTCACCAGAATCAAGGGACGGCAGAAAGCCCGTCCTCTATCTTAGAGGATGTCTGAAAAGTTTTGCCTTGAGTAGCGAGTCTCACTCGATCCCCTAAAATCCCCCTTATGGCGCTACGCTTTCGCGTTAGGACGTTCAAGAAGTGTGGAACCCCCGCGTTGCGGGGGTTCCACACTCAAACCTTAGCCCGTAGGGCTATACCTTCAGAAAGGACACATTTCCCTGGCTATCAGCGGTAACCGGCGGCAACGAGCGATCGCCAGGCGCGGGTAGAGCATTGTCCCGGCGTCAGGTTAGCGATGGGCAGCCAGCGAATCCCCCATGGCCCAACTTCCGGGTCGGTGCTGTTGAAAATCATCGGTTTGGGCAACACGGAACATTGATAGACAATATTGATCCCGTGCAGCAGGTTACCGTCCGGTTCCAAAAAAAAGCCTTCCACTACCGTGATCACGCGCTCGACGTCAAAGTTGACCAGCCCCGTTTCCTCTCGCACCTCCCGCCGCAGGCCATCTAGAAGGGGTTCTTCCGGATTAATTCCGCCCCCTGGCAAGTCCCAGCAGTTGGGTTCGGGGGGAGTAATCTGGTGCAGCAGCAGCACCTCCGGCGACTCCCCTGGATGCACAAATAGTCCAACAACGCTGACCCGCAGTCTCACTGCCATAACTTTCTCTGAGGCTAGATTTTGTAAAATGTTTTCAACAAATCTTAATTTCAGAGATTGTACTTTAGATAGATGTCAATAAAAGGTATGGCCATCGCGAATCAATTGAGTAATCTTTTGGAACCCATTGCCGCCTGGTTTCGCAGCCTGGGCGTACCCGAACCCATCGTCCACTGGGGCCATCCCCTGATGATGGGCATCGTGGTGTTTGTGTTGGGTAGCTACGTTGGGCTGGCGGGCTGGCGCATTCGTACGGTCTCTGACCCGGATACCATTGCCAAAAGCAAAAAAGACCACCGCATTCTCGCCCCTATGATGGCAGGCTTTATGGCGGCGGGATACACAGGCGGCGTGCTGTCCCTGGTGATGCAGCGGCAGCCGATTTTCGAAAGCCCCCATTTCTGGACGGGGTCAGCAGTCCTCATCCTGCTGGCGATGAACGGGGCGATCGCCCTTTTCGGCTTCGGCAAAGACACCTCCACCGCCCGCACCGCCCACGCCTATCTGGGCAGCACCGCCCTCTGCCTGATGTTTCTCCACGCGATCCTGGGGCTGAAGCTGGGGCTGGCGATCTAGCAACCCCTTCCTTAAATTTTGTTGAAGGAGGCAAATCTTCATCCACCCTGGGAATACTGGAGGCGACATCGGCGGCGACTTGTCGTGGGTGTCACTCTCCCAATCTTTCAGGTGCATCTATGAATACGGTGATCGGCTATGGGGTTGGCCTGGCCTACCTGGTCGGCTTGCTGATAACGGGCTGGATTGGCGCTGATCCACTCAGCGTGACGGTGGGGGCGATCGCCCCGTTGCTGGTTGGCACTGGTTTAGCGCTCAGTGTGCCCCGGATCTGGCGCAAAGGGCCAGGGCCAGGGGGATGGGCGATCGCCGGACTGGTCGCCAGCCTCGCCAGCCTGTACCTATACCTGCGGCTGCCCGTAGCCCCTCCCGTCAATCTTCAGGAAACGCTGGCAACCTTATCCGCCCAGCCGTCTGCAGCCATCTGCGTCCACGGCAACATTTTGAAAGATCCCCAGCTTACTCGCAATGGGCGCTTTCGCTTTGAGCTAAAGGCCACCACGGTTTACCCTGCCCCCGACCCTGATGCGCCGTGCGATCGCGTCTCCCAATCGATTACGCCCCAGAGCTTTCCCTGCCGCGATGTCCTTTATGTAACCACTCCCCACTTCAAATCGCCCGTCCTTTTCCCTGGCATCGAAGTCGCCATTCGGGGATCGCTCTACACCCCCCGAGCCGCCCAAAATCCCGGCGGCTTTGACTTTCAGGCCTACCTGGCTCGCCAGGGAATCTTTGAAGGGCTGGCGGGGGAGTGGGTGGAGGTCATGCGTCCCAATCAGACGCCACCCATCCCCTGGCGCATCCGCCGCCGCATCGTCCACGCCCTGGAAGCCGGATTGGGCACCCCCGCTGGCACGCTGTTGAGCGCTATGGTGCTGGGAAGACGGGCAGTTGATCTGCCCTACGAGCTGCGGGACGCCTTTACCCAGGCCGGACTGGCCCACACCCTGGCCGCCTCCGGCTTCCACGTCTCCCTGCTGCTGGGACTGGTGCTGGCCCTGTCCGCCCGACTGGCTCCCCGCGATCGCGTCGTAATCAGCAGCCTCACCCTGCTGGCCTACATCAGTATGACCGGCCTCCAGGCCTCCGTGATTCGCGCTGCCATTATGGGGCTGGCGGCCCTCACCGCTCCCCTGCTGGAGCGAAAAACTCGACCCCTGGCGGTGCTCCTCTGGGCAGCGGTGCTCATTCTCCTCGCCAACCCCCTCTGGATCTGGGACCTGGGCTTTCAGTTCAGCTTCCTCGCCACCCTCGGGCTAATCGTCACCGTCCCCCCGCTGGTGAAAAAACTGGACTGGATGCCTCCGGCGATCGCCACCGTCCTGGCTGTCCCCATCGCCGCCATCCTCTGGACGCTGCCGCTCCAGCTCTTCGTCTTTGGCGTCGTGCCCCCCTACAGCCTGTTGCTCAACGGATTGACTACTCCCCTGATTACCCTGATTAGCCTGGGGGGCATGGTGAGCGGGGCGATCGCCGGGGTGCTTCCCAGCCTGGGGAGCCTGCTGGCAAGCCTGCTCTATTTCCCTATCCATCTGCTGATTGTCGTGGTGAACAGCTTCAACCGCCTGCCCTACAGTTCCTTTGCCGCTGGCAGCCTTTCTTTGCTCCAGCTCCTATTGGTCTATAGCCTGTTTGGTTTAGTCTGGCTGCGCCGGGATCGGCGTCTCCGGGTGCTACTGGGGGCGATCGCCCTGGCGGTGGTGGTGATCCCCGGCTGGTACATCCAGACTTCTCGCCTCCGTCTCACTGTTCTCGCTGCCGATCAGGACCCCGTGCTGGTAATCCAGGATCGCGGCACCGTGGGGATCATTGGCTACGCCTCCCCGTCAACCACCCAGTACACCCTGCAGCCCTTCCTCAGGCAGCAGGGCATCAACCAGATTGACTGGGCGATCGCTTCCCGCCTCCCCACCCCAAATCCGGCTGACTGGCACCCTACCCAGCAAACCGTTCCTGTGCAAACACTCTATGCTCCGGCGATCGCCCCTCCAGAACCCCCTGGCCCTGAAAACCCGCCCCCTCAAACCCTTTCAGCTCCTGGGTCTCCCATAACTCTCCTCCCCCAGCAACCTCTTTTTCTAGGGAATGTGTCAATACAATTGATAGCCGCTCGCCCGTTTGTGCTACATCTGCAAATTGAGGAGCAACCCTGGCTGATGGTGGACACAAACTCCCCTGTTCCACCGGACACCCCCCCAGATCTGCCGCAACTGGCTGGCCTGGACTGTGACTTACTCTGGTGGGCTGGTGACCGCCTCGATCCGAATTTCCTGTCAGTGGTTAATCCACAAAGGGCGATCGCCTCCTCCAAGCAGGTTGACCCCGTCAGCCAGAGCTGGTTCGAGGAGCAGAAAATTGACCTCTTCGTCACTGGCGTCGATGGTGCTATTCAGTGGACAGAAGCCCAGGGCATCCAACCGGCTCTCAGTTCTGCTGGAGATGCAACACTTTAAGCCAAAGGAATTTGCTTAAATAAAGAATTACTACTTCGTAATTGGGCGATCGCTAACTGTGTCTACCATCGACCGCACCAATCGTTCCTGAAAAATCACGCCTCCCTGCCTCAACGTCTCCTTCCACCACACCTCCACTTGAGGAACTCTCAAAAAATTTGCGGAGTTTCGGCATCCAAAACCTCATGGGAATTTTGAATTGGCAAATACTTTATTTTTATAAAAAATATAAATTTGCCGCAGAATTACGTAATGCTATACCCATGCACCTGATGGGCAGGAACCTGTGCAGCCACAGTAGATCACCCATGAGTAATCTAATTTAACGATGAATGGGTGGCACATGGTTCCCCAGTAAATTCCCTATCGATTTATAATACTTTACAAAAAAATAATGCGTATCGTTTCGGCTTCACCTTTCAGCTTCATAAATTGCATCTACTTTTAGTTCAGCTATGGCCGTATCACAAAACCTTCAAAATTTTGTTTCAAATCTACAGATGATTGATGAACAGACCCTGTTACAATTACCAGCCTCTGTAGAATCGATTCAGCTCCAACTGCGGCGTATTCGAGACCAGTACCGACGGCTAGAGCAAACCTGGGGAGAAATCCCCCGCCTTCAAAGACAATATCGCCGCTCACCCGAACAGGATCTCTGGCAACGGGCCTGGGAAGTAGCGAGGGCCATGCTGCTTTATGTCGAAATGCTAATTCATCTAGCAGAAGAACACGGCGCTGACCCAGCCGGAACGGTCGCCTGCCTCAACAGCATCCAGATTTATCGGCAGTCTTACCTGCAAACGTTGACGAATCTACAAGACGCGATCGCTCATTTCCACAACACCTCACCCATCCACAGAAAGCTGCTGCGGTGGCGACAACAGCTCCTGGGTGCCACGGCTGGCTTATTTTAAAAGGGGCGATCGCCTCCTTAAACCTGCACGCTACCTGGTTCGACCTTTACGTTTGCACCGATCATCAAATATAATGGCATACC
This sequence comes from Synechococcales cyanobacterium, assembly GCA_035285585.1. Lineage (GTDB taxonomy): Bacteria > Cyanobacteriota > Cyanobacteriia > CAKZMO01 > CAKZMO01 > JAYKGU01. Next base: position 303 of record JAYKGU010000092.1, on the reverse strand, counting down.
GGACTCTAGTAGTCCTTAAATTCCTGTGAATATCTCTCATTGAATTCCCCCCACCTGGAGAGGTGGCAGAGTGGTTGAATGCGGCAGACTCGAAATCTGTTTTAGGGTCAAACCTAACGGGGGTTCGAATCCCCCCCTCTCCGTCCAAACCCGCTTCCCGTGAAGATTTCCAACGGTACCCTTGCCGCACTCAGCGCTCAAAATCTACGCTGAGTACAGGTGATTTAGGCCCTTTTTGGGGGAGAAATGGGGGAGATGCGGGGGAGAAATTTGGAACTGGCACAATCAGATTTTAAGGAAAGC
>JAYKGU010000091.1:0-45803 GCA_035285585.1 Synechococcales cyanobacterium | reverse complement strand
AGCTTCAGGCATTTGTGCAAACCCTCAAACTGCACACCAGCGATTTGCTTGAGCAGCATACTTCCGAGCGATCGCAACGGGCTACTCAGCTTTTTCAAGACTTGAACCAGTTTCATGGCAACCTGGTCACCCTGGTGGAAGCTCTCCGCCTCAGCTTCCGGGGCCAGTTGCAGCTTTTACAAGCAGATGTGAAAACCCTGCAAAATGAGACCCAGATCTATCTGGGAGATTGCCAACAGCAGCGTCAGCAGCTCCGCCAGCAGCTTCTCAATGATCTGATGCAATATGCCCAGGATCTGCGAGACCAGGTCGATATGCGTCTGGCTGAGCTGGAGGAGATGCGTCAGCAGCGTGCCCAACAGCTTCAGCAAACCTTTGCTGACCAGCGGATTGAACGCTCAGCGGAGATGCTGGCCTTCTTCCACAATCTGGCAGAATTTCGGGCAGAGCTTCACCAGTACTGTGTCGACCTGTACCACATGGTTTGGGGGGAAGGATCCACACCAATGGCAGCCGCTCCCAGCGCTGCTAACGGTGCAAAGAATGGACATGCCACACCAGACTGTTCAACTCCCCCCCCCGAAGCCACGCCGGTGCCAGCACCAGCCACCGCTTCCCAACCTGCTACAGAATCAACATCAGCGGATCCTGAAATCAATCAGATCCCTGCCTCAGAGTTCAGCCCAACGACCACCGCTACGGTGATCGCCCCCAAAAAAGACCAGACCCTGGTTGAGCAAGAGATCTACGATCACATCAAAACTTCAGCCGGTGCTCGTCTGGGAGAACTGGAAACCACCCTGGGCCTGAATCGCTTTCAGGCCGTTGATGCGCTGCGCTCCCTGATTAAACAGGGGAAAGTGACCCAGCGCGATCGCGTCTACGTTATCCATGAGGAATTTAGCTCGTGACTACCATCTTGCAAGCCCGCCCCCGGCAATTTGTCAGCACCCCCGCCATTGATCGGGTTGCTAGCCGTGCCCTACGCTACCTCCAGTCGGGATATTCCATTCACCTGCGAGGACCAGCAGGCACAGGAAAAACCACCATGGCCCTCCACCTGGCGGATTTGCTGGGACGCCCAATTATGCTGCTGTTTGGGGATGATGAGTTTAAAACCTCTGACCTGATCGGCAACCAGACGGGCTACACCCGCAAAAAAGTGTTTGACAATTTCATCCACAGCGTCGTCAAAGTGGAAGACGAGCTGCGGCAAAACTGGGTGGACTCTCGCCTGACTCTGGCCTGCCGCGAGGGTTTCACCCTGGTTTACGACGAATTCAACCGCTCCCGTCCGGAGGTCAACAACGTCCTCCTTTCGGCCCTGGAGGAAAAGCTGTTGGTGCTGCCCCCCAACGGCAACCGTCCAGAGTATGTGCGGGTCAACCCCCATTTTCGGGCTATCTTCACCTCCAACCCGGCGGAATACTGCGGGGTTCACGCCACCCAGGACGCCCTCCTGGATCGCCTGATCACCATGAATATGCCGGAACCCGATGTCTTGACCCAGCAGGAAATTTTGACCCAAAAAATTGGCGTCAGTCGGGAGGATGCCCACCTGATTGTCCAGTTGGTCAAAGCCTTCCGAGAAGCCACTGGGGCAAAAGATTCCTCAGGGCTACGCTCTTGCCTGATGCTGAGCAAGGTTTGCCATGAGCACGATATCCCCATTCTGGCCGCCAGTGAGGATTTCCGCGATGTGTGCCAGGATGTTTTGCTGGCGCGGTCGAACCTGCCCTGGCATGAGGCCCAGCAACTCCTCTGGCAGTTGTGCAATGCTTTTATCAGGGAGGAGGGGCACGCCTTTGCGGAAACACCCATCCATCTGGATCGCCTCCCATCGGAAGTAGCCCAATCTGGGGGCGTAGGGGAAACCGAACAGGCCAGCACGCCTTTGGAGTCGCTGAGCTGGGATGAGTTTGACGCCAAGCTAGATACAAATCTAAGTACTAATCCCGAAAATCGGGCTGAGAACTCGCTGACTGCTGATCGTTTGGCGATCGCCCCTCCAAGCCCTCAGTTAGGTGAGGAAACGGGGGAAAGTGAAGCGTGGCCAGAGGCTTTGGCCGATGGTAACAGTGATGTCGTCGCTGGGGCTGGTGACTGGCCCGCCCTGGACAAAGATGCGCCGGTTGCGGCAGAAATGGACGCAGGCAATGGTGCCGACCACGAAGCCCTGGATGCCGTTTTTCACAACGATCGCATCGATGACACGCTGCTGATTCACCGTCACACAGCCGAAACCACCTCTGAACCCACTCCCCCTTCCCAGGATCAGTCTGCAGCGGATGAGGCGTCGGAGGCGCTAGAGGAGGAGGCGATCGCCGATGATAGCCTCACGGTTGTCACCTTTACACCGGGAGAAGCCATCTCTGAGGCCGATCGGGCCGAGGCCGAAATGGTGGCCGACACGATTCCTTTTGCAGACGGTGCCCCCTACGAACGGGAAATCTACGCCTACCTCCTGCAGTATCGAGACGTGCGCCCCTCCCAAATTGAGGCGGCCCTGGGCATCACCCGGCTACAAACTGTGAGCGCACTGCGATCCTTGAGCGATCGCGGTTTGCTCGACCAGTTCCAGGCAGATTCCCCACTCCCGGTTACTGACCACCCCAATGCTGGAGGTGAATAGCTATGACCGTTGCATCCACTCGCCCCGTCAACAGCGCCCGTAGCTTTCAAACCGCTACTCAAGGATCAACCCTGGCGGATGTGTTAGAACGGGTGTTAGACAAAGGCATTGTGATTGCAGGGGACATCACCGTTTCCGTTGGATCTACTGAGCTGCTGTCCATTCGCATTCGCCTGCTGGTGTCTTCGGTGGATAAGGCACGGGAGATTGGCATCAACTGGTGGGAAAACGACCCCTACCTCAACAGTAGGTCCAACCAGCTTCTGGAAGCCAACCAGCAGCTTCAGGCCCGCATTGAAAGTTTGGAAACGGAACTGCGATCGCTCCGAGCCGCCACCCCTGTCTCCCAAGCCCTGGAGGGTAGCTCTACCCAGGATTCTGTAATGACCCAAGGGGGAGATTCATGATTGTCATCAAAGGCATGAGCCAAATTGCAACCAGCCGTGTGATTTCAGGGATGCGGTCTTTGAAAGCGGTGGGGCGATCGCACCACCTGCCAACCGATCGGGGACGCATCCAAGCAAACCTGGCGCACATGGTCTCGTCTGAGGCCCGCCGCCAGTGGCGGAACCAAATGTGGAACGACTCACAGAGGAAACACCCATGACCCAAGTAAAACTTCCAACCCATGCAATGTCCTCCCGTTACGTTGACTCGGAGCATTATCGGCAAATGCTGGTGCGCGATGGGGAACGGCGCTTTCGCGAGTGGCACACCGCTTTCTTGCTCCACCAGCGGAGCTATCGCAATCAAATGGCCCAAAACCGATACGTTCAATCCTAATTTACCGCTAAGCGTCTGGAACCATGCCCCCAAACGATTTGCTAGATTGCCGCATCACCGACGCATCTCCTCTTACGGTGCATTCTCCATCCCAATCCAATGGTAAAGATGCCGGACTCGCTCCCCTACTGCTCACGGTAGTGGAGCTGATTCGGCAGTTGATGGAAGCCCAGGTGATTCGCCGCATGGAGGCGGAGCAACTGAGCGAAGCAGATTTGGAACGCGCCGCCGAAAGCTTGCAAAAGCTTGAGGAACAGGTGGTGGCCTTGTGCGAGGTGTTTGAAGTTGACCCCGCCGACCTCAATATTGATTTGGGGGAGATAGGTAGTTTGCTGCCGAAGTCCGGCTACTATCCGGGGGAAAAATCCAATAATCCTTCTATCCTTGAACTACTTGACCGCCTGCTTCATGCGGGCGTCGTAGTTCAGGGTAATGTCGATCTGGGGTTGGCGCAAATTAATTTAATCCATGCGAAGCTCCAGCTCGTGCTCACTTCCCAGCCCATTGAATCCTGTTAATTTCCTGCCCGTGGGCGATGCCCACCCTACCCAACTAGCCTCCTACCCCAAGGGACATCCCACCATGACATCCGATCTTGGCCTTTATTTATACGGTATTTTGCCCAAACCTGCTCCCGGCTGTCTGGCCCTGCAAGGTCTTGACAAACAGCCGGTACAGACCTACGAAGTGGACGATTTTGTCTTCCTTTACTCCGAAGCACAGCAAGAGCGCTATCTCGCCAGCCGCCGTAACTTATTGGGGCACGAGCGAGTGCTGGAAGAAGCGATGCAGGAAGGCCACCGTACCCTGCTACCTCTCCAGTTTGGACTGGTAATTGAAAACTGGGACACGGTGCGTCAGCAGTTGGTAACACCCCACAGCACCAGCCTGACGGAACTCTTCGCAAAGCTCAACGGGCGGCGCGAAGTGGGGGTAAAAGTGTTTTGGGATGCCAGTACTGAACTGGAAACTTTGATGCAGGAAAATGAGCGCCTGCGGGCGGAGCGCGATCGCCTCGAAGGTAAGTCCCTCAGCATGGAAGAAGTGGTGGCCATTGGCCAGTTTATTGAACAGGCAATGGGCGATCGCAAGGAAGCCATCATCCAGAAGTTTCAGTCTATGCTCAACGTGCTGGCAGTAGAAGTGGTGGAAAACGATCCCCTCACTGAAGCCATGATTTACAACGCCGCCTATTTAATTCCCTGGGAATTAGAACCGGCCTTTAGCGAACAGGTGGAAGCCCTGGATCACGAGTTTGAGAATCGCCTGCGCATTCGCTACAACAACTTCACAGCGCCTTTCAACTTTGCTCAGATTAATCGAAACTAGGGAGTCCGCCATGCTTTTCGATCTCCTGTTCGCCCCAGTACTCGGCCCCATCCATGGCCTCACCTGGATTGGTAACAAAATTCTGGATCAGGCCAGCTCCGAAGTAGACGGTAAGGAAAATTTGCAAAAGCGACTTCTGGCTCTCCAGCTTGCTTTTGACATGGGAGATATCTCCGAAGAGGAGTTCGAAGTACAGGAGGAGGAGCTGTTGCTGGCCATCCAGGCGCTCGAAGACGCAGAAGACGCTGACCTGTAAAGGTACGTATATGGCCATGAATAAAGCTAGTGGGGTGCGCCTCCCGCCGAGGGGGCGCACCCCACCATAGCGTCGTTTACTTATGGCTACCTACTTATTAGGATTGACGCCGGGGTATCAACTTAAGGCGAGAAAGTAGTGGGACGTAGCACGTCCCACTTTCTCGCTGATCTTGTCTTGCTTTACGCGGGAACCCCTACTTAGATTTGGCTGAAGGAGAGGTCAATCCCTCGAATATCCTGGGAATAGCCAGACGCACGGCCATTGAAGACCAGTTCGGTCGCAAAAGTACCGCTGGTATTCTCACCAGTGGTGGCTGGTGTAAAGGCAAAGACATCTTCATTCGCACCCGAGACGCCGTTGACAGAAAAACTGCCCGAGGTGGAGAAGAATAGATTACCCTGACTGTCCATGCTGAACCCATCCACATCTGTGGAACCCAGGCCAATGTCACTGCCGTCAATAAAGAGGGAGAAGGCTCCCGCTGTGTTTTCCCCAACGGAAGTGGGGGTAAACTGAACGATGTCCTCGTCCGCAGCCAGCGTGACGCCACCAGGGCTGAGATTACCTTCCGTCGAAATCAACAAACTTCCGTCCGGCAAGCCTAGCAGAGCATCAATGGCAGCATCACTACCGCTTAAGCCCACATCACTGCCGTCGAAATACAGAGAGAAGGTTCCCACAGTCGTCTCTCCAAGACTGGAGGCGGTGAAGAGCACCACATCCGACACATCCACCAGCCCGATATCGGGTAAAGTCATCGGAGCGGCAAAGGTGAAAAGGATTTCGGTTCCGCTGATGGTATCGAAGGCATTAATGGCGGCTGAGGAAAGCCCCACATCCGAGCCGTCAAAGTAGAGGCTATAGCTGCTGCCATCGAAGTAAACGATATCCTGGGTTGTGAAGGATATTCCACTTAGTGTCGTATTCCGGTTCAGCGACAAGAGCAGACCAGGGGGAGTCGCGCTGGTGGGGGTAATTTCAAAGATATCACTCACCTGCTCTCCAGCACTATCCTGAGCGGTTACCTGCACCGAGAGGGCTGCAGCGCCTGCGGGTGCAACGCCACTAAAGGTGCGGCTAGCGGCATCAAAGCTCAGCCAGCCAGGTAGGGCAGAGCCGTCGGCCAACGCTGCGGAATAGCTCAGGCTATCTCCCACATCTGCATCCGCGAAGGTTGCAATGGGGAAGCTGTAGCTAAAGGAAGCTTCTTCCTGGATGATCTGGTCTGGAATGGGGGTGCTCACCGTGGGGGCATCGTTAACCGGGTTGATGGAGAAGGCAAAGTTGGTCTCCCCAATCTCGCCACCTGCCCCATCGGTAACGGTGAAGGTGAAGGCATCCTCCGTCGTTTCATCGCCACTGTGCTGATAGCTGAGGCGGCCATTGTCAATGTCGGCCTGGGTGAAGGTACTGTCCACGCCCAAGGAAACGCCATCCAGATTCAGGCTACCGTTTGTCGGGAGGCTGTTCAAGCGATAGGTTAGCTCGTCGCTGGTGTTGTCGGCATCGGTGGCCTGGAGGTCGCCGCTGGTGATGGGAGCAGATGTTCCCTCATCCAGGTTCAAGCCGTTGTTGATGGCGATCGCCGGTACAGCGCCAGCAGGGAAAATGTCAAAGACATCGCTAACCTGCTCCCCAGCGATATCCTGGGCGATTACCTGTACTGAGAGAGACTCTAAGCCTACCGGTACAATGCCGCTAAATGTGCGACTGGCAGCATCAAAACTCAGCCAGTCGGGTAATGCTGACCCGTCAGCCAGAACTGCTGAGTAGCTCAGGCTATCTCCCACATCTGCATCTGCGAATGTTTCCGCAGGAAAGCTGTAGTCAAAGGGCGTTGCTTTCTGCACCGTTTGGTCTGGGATAGGGTTAGCCACGGTGGGCACATCATTGACCGGGTTGATGGAGAAGTCAAAACTAGTTTCCCCAATTTCACCACCCGCTCCATCGGCAACGGTGAAGGCGAACGTATCAGTCAAAGTTTCGCTTCCATCGTGCTGATAGCTGAGCCGATCTGCATCAATGTCAGCCTGGGTAAAGGTACTGCCCACACTCAAAGAAACACCATTCAGGCTCAGGCCGCCATTGGTTGGTAAGTTGCTCAAAGTGTAGAGCAGCTCATCGCTGGTGTTGTCGGTGTCGGTGACCTGGAGGTCGTTACTGGTGATGGAAACGGTCGCACCTTCGTCTAAAGTCAAGCCATTGTTAACTGCCACGAGTGGTAGTTCATTTGACTGCATAACGAGATCGATTTCAAACAGGTCAACCCCGCGAATATTTTGGGAGTAGCCGAAGTCTGAGCCATTGAAAATCAACTCTGGGATAAAGCTACCGCTGGTATTGACACCTGTAGAAGTGGGAATAAAACCAATGACATCCTCATTGCCGATATCAATTCCCTGTGTTGTCACATTATGGGCGGTGGAGAAAGCAAAATTGCCAGCCCTGTCAACGCTGAAGGCGTCTATATCGGTAGAGGCAAAGCCCAGGTCGCTGCCATCAATCAAGAGGGAGAAAGATCCTGCCGTGTTATCACCCAGCGACGTGGCGACAAACTGACTAATGTCTTCATCGGCGGCCAGGATACTGCTACCAGGGCTGAAATTTCCCTCGGTGGAAATCAGCAAACTTCCATTCGGCAAGAGCGCCAGACCATCAATAGCTTCATCATCGGTGGTCAAGCCTACATCGCTGCCATCGAAGTACAGTGAGAAGCGCCCTGAGGTTGTCTCGCCAAGGCTGGTGGCGGTGAATAACACGACGTCTGAGTCATCAACCGCGCCAACACCAGGCAGGGTGATGGGATCGCTGAAGGAAATAAGAACTTCCGTGCGGCTGATGGCATCAAAGGCATTGATGGCGGCTGAGGAGAGACCCACATCAGAGCCATCGAAGAAGAGACTGAAGGTCGTACCATCAAAGTAAACAATGTCTTGAACAGTGAAGGATACCCCGCCTAGAACCGTATTCCGGTTTAGCCCCAACAGCAAACCGGGGGGAATAGGGCTGGATGGGACAATTTCAAAGACATCGCTGACCTGAGACCCTGCGCTATCTTGGGCCGTTACTCGTATCGAAAAAGATTCAAAGCCCGCAGGTGTGTTACCACTGAAGGTGCGGCTAGTGCCATCGAAGTTCAGCCAATCAGGCAGGGCAGAGCCATCGGCCAACTCAGCCGAGTAACTCAGGACATCGCCCGCATCCACATCTACAAACGTTTCAATGGGGAAACTGAAGCTGAAAGAGATACCTTCCTGGATAGTCTGATCTGGGATAGACGTACCTGGCGTGGGCGCATCGTTGGTTGGGTTAATGGCGAAGTTGAAGAGGGTTTCTCCCAGTTCATTGCCCGCTCCATCTGCAATTGTAAAGGTAAGGGTATCAACCGTCGTTTCACTTCCGTCGTGTTGATAGCTGAGCTGTCCTGCATCAATGTCGGCCTGGGTAAAGGTACTGCCCACATTCAGGGAAACGCCGTCCAGACGGAGGTTTCCATTGGTAGGCACACTGCTCAACGTGTAGGTCAGTTCACTGCTGGTGTTATCGCTGTCTGTAACCTGGAGGTCACCACCGGTAACAACGGCAACCGTCCCTTCATCTACGGTCAGGCCATTATTAATAGTAACGACGGGAGGGTCGCTGGGGGGAAAGATGAGAAAGTCAACGCTGGCCTGTTCTCCCGCGCTGTCCTGAGCTGTTACCCGCACTAAAAGGGTTTCAAAATCTGCAGGAGTAATGCCACTGAAGGTGCGGCTGGTACTATCAAAGTTTAACCAGGTGGGCAGGGGAGACCCATCGGCCAAGTTTGCAAAGTAGCTTAAGCTATCATCCACGTCCACATCCGCAAACGTTTCAGTGGGAAAACTGTAGCTAAAGGGTGTGTCTTCTTGAAATATTTGGTTGGGAATGGGAGTACCCACGGTGGGGGCATCATTGACCGGGCTGATAGCCAAATTGAAGGTAGTTTCCCCAATTTCGCCTCGTAAACCATCCGTAACCGTAAAGACGAAGGTATCGTCAGTGCTTTCATTGCCATTATGCTGATAGCTAAGCCGTCCCGCATCAATGTCGGCCTGGGTAAAGCTGCTGCCAATGCTCAAGGAAAGGCCATCCAGGTTCAAGCTGCCGTTTGTCGGGACGCTGCTCAAACGATAGGTCAGTTCATCGCTGGTGTTATTGGTATCTGTTACCTGGAGGTCGTTACTGGTGATGGCGACAGTAGTCCCTTCATCTACCGTCAGACCGTTATTCACAGATATCACTGGCTGCGCGTTTAAGCTCAGGTCTTCCTGGATACGCAAAATTTGATTAGCACTAACATTCGTGATCGTTTGCACCAAACCACTGGGCCACCAAATCTTGATCTCGTCGATCAGGGTGTTTTGCCCTAATCCAAAATGCAGGCGCTGATGGTTTTGAACAAACTTATGCACTCCACCGGTCTGTTCCCGAAGCTGGCTGACCCCTCCGGCTGTGACAATGACTTTTGCCCCCACCGCATCCCGGTTGGAAACGACTCCTTCCAGATCAATTTGAATCCAGTGGTTGGAATTTCCTGGATTGCGTAGTAACTGATAGGGACCTTCCCGAATATCTCGAAAGAACCCGCCACCATTCGCCAGAAACAGGTCGAGGAACCCGTCACCGTCATAGTCGACGCTGGTGACGCTGTCGCCGATACCCAGGGTTGTACCTAAAGCATCGCCAAGGTCAGTGACAGCGACAAAGGTGCCATTTCCCTGATTCTCATAGAGAATATTTTGCCGGTTCCCTGCCATGCCCGTGGTCTGGATGTAGAGATCCAGATCCATGTCATTGTCAAAGTCTCCGGCAACCACACTCTCCCCAGCGACCGGGATGCTGTTAAGCCCCGATCCTGCGGTGCTGTCTACCAGCGCCTGGCTATTGTTTAGAAATAGGCTGTCATCTTCACTGGCATTGGGATCAAAGCCGATGGCGATCGCCTGGGAAATGGTATCCGTTGACTCGATGCTAAAGAGAGACTGGGGTGAGCCAGGAGTTGATTGAATGATTTGCCAGGTTTGGGTGGCGGCGTCATAGCCGATGACCGTCTTGCCCTTATCGACACTGGGATCAAACGGGGGCAAGCCCTGCACTGCGGGGTCAGACGGCGATAGGGTAAATGTTGAGCTGGTGGGATTAAAACCACCAGACCCGATGAGGATATTGCTAAAGTCGGGGCCGGAGTAAAAATTGAAGGTGATGTCGCCTGCGGTTACAAACGATGCCCCTCGTCCCGTCTGCGATGCAGTTGAGGCCAGGCGTAGGTTAAGGCGCTGGCCTTCCTGGTATAGGTCAGAATCCTGTCCGTGGCGAGTAATGTATAAATCCGGCAGGAGATCCCCGTTAAAATCGGCGGCCACGGCATCCTTCAGTCCATCAAGGCTACTGAAATCACCTGACTGCAGGTGGGGCAATAGCTCCAGGGTGACGTCTTGGAATGGATCTGAGGTTGTGTCGTAGATGGTGACAGGGCGACCATTGGTTGTGATGTTTTCGAGAATGATCTCCATCTGACCATCCCCATTCAGGTCTGAAAGTACGCCAAACTCATTTCCTGCCGGGAGATCGAAGTCTAGCTCACTGCTGAGGTTAACAAAAACATCACCCGCCCTGGCAGAACACATTGGACAACAGCAGGTGTTGTTGAATATGGCGCTGGTTCCTTCTACCGAATCTCTCAGTGGCGGCCCCAGATGGATAAAGTCTAACTGACCATCATTGTCATAATCGAGCCACAGGGGAGTGCGGCCCCGGCCATTTTCATAGTCAATCCCCCCAATTTCGGCTGCCCGTTCAACCAAAAGGCCATTTTCGTTGACATAAAACTGGTTAGGCACACCGCCCTGGCCGCTTTGTCCACCTGTGAGCTGGATTAAGTCCTGATCCCCATCATTGTCAAAATCGGCCCAGGCTGTGCCGTGGGCATCGCGGGGGGTGCGGTCGGGGAACACTGCAAGGGTTACGTCTTGGAATGTGCCATCGCCCTGGTTTTCATAAAGATTAAACCGAGCACCGTGATTACCGATGAAAAGGTCTGGTAAGCCGTCGTTGTTATAATCACCCCAGGCAACACCAAATGTTGAAGAATTGTTGGTGGTAATTCCTGAGGCAAGGGTTACATCTGTGAAATTGATTCCCATGTCTAAGCTTTTGTGAACGTGAGCAATAGAGAACAAACCATGAAAATTCAATCAACCGTCAAGGTTGATCGGTACTGCGCCCAGTGAAACAGGGTAGCGATCGCTCGCCACCTCCAAAAAGCAGTAAAATATACCTAAGCTAAGTTAAAGCTAAAGTGTTATCACGGATATCAGCAAGACTAAGCGGTGAACTTTACAATATTTTCTTTAAATAGAAAATGTATGGCTTAGTGTTTTTGGGTGCGGGGCATCAATTTAAGGCGGAAAATCATGGTTGGACGGGAGCCAGAATCCAGGAGTCAGAATTCAGGAGAGAGCTGACTTCTGGTTCCTGACTCCTGAATTCTATTCTTGGGAAAGCGCCCCGCTTTACGTTGATACCCTGGCGACGTCCATACCCTGTCCTGTCACAATGTTTGATAAGTAGTTAACTATCTCTACTCATAAGTAGAACTGCATTGAAAACCGAAGGTTAGAAAACCGGTATCAGCCTCTACTCAGCAGTAGCCAGGTTCTTAAAATCTCGGCCACGCTCCACGCTTGTGCAAAAGCGCCCCGTGATATGTGCGGAGCTTCGCCATCAAAGATTTCACTCACCGTGCCTACACAGCCCGCGTGCAGATGATCGGCGAACGGCTGTAGAAAAGTGCGGGCTTCTGCCTGGTTTTGATAGACTCGGAAATGGGCTTCTGCAAATGGGCCAATGAGCCATGCCCAGACAGTTCCCTGGTGATAAGCTCCATCCCGTTCTTGACGGTTACCGCCGTAGTAGCGCTGGTAGTCGGGGTGGGTGGCGGAGAGCGATCGCAACCCATAGGAGGTCAGTAGATGGCGGGCCACGGTCTGTACCACGGCGGTTTGTTGCCTGATGGAGAGGAGGGGAGCCTGCCGATGGGCCAGGTCAAAGGGTAGGGAGACGGCAAAGATCTGGTTGGGGCGCAGGGCGGCATCGTCCCCAAGGGGAGTATCCAGCACATCGTAGCAGTAGCCTTCTGCATCATTCCAGAATCGCTGAAAACCCTGCCGCGTCTGCTTGGCCATTTGTGCATACTCACCCTCTGCATAGCCCAATTGCTGGGCAAACTGCACCATACACTGAAGAGCGTTATACCAGAGGGCGCTGACTTCAATGGGCTTGCCGATGCGGGGCGTCACCACCCAATCTCCCACTTTGGCATCCATCCAGGTGAGCTGCACCCCTGGTTCTCCCGCATAAATCAGGCCATCCGTAGCATCCAGCCGGATCTGGTGGCGCGTGCCCCGCTGGTGCCAGTAAATAATGTCCGCCAGGGCGGGATACAGCTCCCGCAGCAGCCGATCGTCCTGGGTGGCGGCGTGGTAGGCCCGGATTGCTTCAAAGTACCAGAGGGTAGCGTCCACAGTGTTATAGCCAGGAATCTCGCCCTCATCGGGGAACATGTTGGGCAGCATCCCCTGCTTCAGGTAGCGGGCAAAGGTGCGCAGGATGGGGGGGGCAATTTCTGGTCGGCCCGTGGCGATCGCCAACCCCGGCAAACCAATCATCGTATCCCGGCCCCAGTCGCCAAACCAGGGATATCCGGCAATCACAGTCTTGCCCACGGGTTCATTGGGTAGGGGGCGATCGACGATGAACTGGTCGGCGGCCAGCACCAGTTGTTGAATCCAGCCAGGCGCAGTCGTCTCTTCTAGCTGATGGGCCGTCCGCCACTGGTGGAGCAAAGCCATTTCATGGCGCTGGCGATCGCTCCGAGCTGCCCGGCCATCCAGGCTGGGTTGGCCATTGGTACTGGCCACTACGGTGATGGATTCTCCAAGGTTGAGGGAGGCTTTAAAGGTGGCGGCATGGAGATGGTCTTCAAAGGTGCCCGTACCGCGATACTGTTCTACCGCCAGATCAAAGTTGTGGTACCACTCCCGCTCGACGACCACAGAACCCCGGTCGATCATCATATAAAAGGGCACCGCCCCCGCAAAGGCCGTAATCCGTACCCCTTTGCTATTTTCTACGGAATGTGGCTCTACCTGCCAGTTTCCCAGGGTCGAGCCGCCATGGTGATTGCGGTAGTTGACCAGCGATCGCAGATGAAGCATGAGTGACCCACTGCCCCGCTCCAAAGTGTATTGAATGTAAGTGGTGTTTTGCCCCTGCTGCATCCAGATGCGCTTGGTAATCAGGGCATCGGCCACGGCAAACTGCCAGACGGGAATGGTGCCCTCCAGGAAAAACCGCTCAATGTGGCGATCGCCCTCTGGATTCACCGAACCATCGGCCCAGCGGTTGACGCTGAGGGGATAGATGCGGTTGCAGTAGATGGCGGTATCGTCCAGCTTGGTAAACAGCAGCATTCGACCGACGGGCGGATTCAGGGCAGCCACCAGTAAACCGTGGTAGTGGCGGGTCAGCATTCCAGCGACGGTGCCGCAGGCATAGCCGCCAATGCCGTTGGTGACTAACCACTCGCGCTGCTCGGCCAGGCGCAGATTGCCGCAGACTTCTCGACCAAACTGGATATTCATGCAGGAGCCTCTCCCCGGATTGTATGTTTCTACCCAATTATGGCGATCGCCAGCCCGAGCAGATGATGATTTGTAACTGCAATCCGAGGAATACCCTGCACCAGTGGGGCCGCAAATTCTCACCTTTGAGGTTGCTGTTTCCACTGGAGAGAATGCCGCCCGATTGGCAAAAATTGCCGCCTCTAAAGACGATTGGGAACTGGTCGTTGGCAAGTGGCAGCAGGCGATCGCCCAAATGCAGCAGGTGCCAGCCTCCCACGCAAGTTATGCCACCGCCCAGAGCAAGCTTCAGGAATATCAAGCGAATCTCGCGGCTGCTCAGCAGCAAAGCAGCCAGCTCTAGGGGCAATCTGCTGAGCAGGAATAATAATGGTCGGCTAGAGAGCCTGTAGCGCTGGAGCCTGGGCCTGGAAATACCGCTGAATGGATGCCGCATCGTCGTTGCCCAGGGTGATTTGCTGGTAGGCGGCCTCCAGGTTACCGGGGAACATGCCCTGGAAAAGGTAGCTAGCATACTCTTCAGGAATGGTTGTTTGGCTTACCGCCTCTTCCTGGGAGAGACCGGCTGCTTTCCAGTCCAGAGCCGTTGTTTCCAAGTATTCCAGATATCCCTTCAAAGCCAGCAGGTTGGTGCGATCGCTCACTGGCCCATGCCCCGGCAGAATCGTCGCAGTGGGATAGGTGGTCGCCAGGCTGTCTAGATTGGCTTGCCAGAGGCGCAAATTTCCATCCGCCAGGTAGGGGAGCCGGTTGGTAAACAGCAGGTCGCCCGCCATCAGCACATCCACATCGGGGACATAAACGACCAGATCGGTGCCACCAGAATGGCCTTCAAATTCCGTGAGCTGAATCTGGCGATCGCCCAACCAGATTTCTCCCATGCCGTTGATAACTACGCTGGGAGGCGTGGCGTTGGGGTCCATTTCCAGGTTGCGGGTCAGCATATATTCTCGGATTGGGCCACGTCCCACCAGGGGAAAACCCCGTTCCGCCGCCGCCGCATTGCCGCCGGAATGGTCAAAGTGGTAGTGGGTGTTAACCACGTAGCGAATGGGCTGTTCCGTGAGGGACGCCACGGTTTCAAACAGCAGGTTGGCCAGGGCTTCATTCTGGAACGGATCAACCACCAGCACGCCATCAGAACTGATCACAATGCCCCCATTGCAAATGGCGGTGGTGGCTGGGTCGGCGGGGGGAAAATCGGTGCTTGAAATCAGGCCGTATACCCCATCGGCCAACTCTTCCAGGGTCAATCCGGCAGTCTCCAAAGTGAGTTCAGCCTGGGTTTGGGCAGGGGTCGGTGCTTGCAGTCCGACAATACCTGCTACGGTGGCGATGGTGAGGATCAGCCCAATGGCCCATCGGCGTAGTTGTTTCATATCCTTCAAATCAGTCCTATACTGTGGTGAATGAAACGGGAGTGAGGTCGTTGGTTCCTCCAATCGTTTCGATAATGCTACACAGATACTACAACTTGCTGCCGATCGCAACTGGGCAGCGTCAGAATAGGGGTGAGCGACTGGACATTTCGCAGATTGGCAGTAGGGGGCGATCGCCCCTCTCTTGCTATGGCAGGATAGTAGAATTCACCCTGAGCTGAGCCACACAATTCGATGCGCATCGAAGAAATCCCTATCCGTCAAATTCATCGCCCGCTGTTCCGTCAAAACGACCCCGAAAAAGTCACCGCCCTTATGGCTTCAATCCAGGAAATTGGCCTCCAGGAACCCATTGACGTGCTGGAAGTAGACGGGCAGTACTACGGGTTTTCTGGCTGTCACCGCTACGAAGCCTGTAGCCGCCTGGGGCACGAAACCATTCGCTGTCGGGTGCGCCGCGCCCCCCGTTCCGTCCTTCAACTGCACCTGGCCTAGTTCACTGCCACCGCACCCCCCCGGCGACTGTCCCCGGCTCCATCAAAGCCGTCGGCGGTTTGAGTAACGGCATGGACGCCGCCAAAAAACATGTTGAGGCTGTCCCAGCGATCGACCCTGCCGTCGAAGGGAAACGTTGACGGGTCGGTCGTCGCCACGAAAAACCCTGGCTCCAGGCTGAGGACGTCACTCTCCCAGTGGAGGCGGGGACTGTTGACCGCCTGGTGGATGGGCATCTGGAAGTCCAGCAGATTGGTAATCACCTGGAGGATGGCCGTGCGGATGCGGTTTGAGCCGCCTGACCCCAGAACGATTTCGGGCCGATGGTCGCGGTTGAGAATCAGGGTAGGAGCCATCATAGAGGAAATGCGAACGTTTTCCTGCCAGGCGTGGAAGCCATTGGGATGCAAATCCGCCTCCCCCAGCATATTGTTGGTCATAATGCCCGTTCCGGGAATCACGTAGGACGACCCCTCCCCGTTGGAGGCCGTGACGCTGGCGGCGTTACCCTCACCATCGATAACGCTGATGTGGGTAGTGCTGCCCCATTTATTGACCGCTCCGGCTGCCGTCAGCGCCAGGGCATCCCGATAGGGCTGGCAATCTTCCAGGGAGAGAAATGTCTCCACCTCACCCGATTTTTGAAGGCGGGCGACGTAGCTGGCCCGCGCCTGGTTGGTGAGGCGCATGACTTCGGCCAGGATACGCAGGTGTTTCGGGGAGCCAAATTCCAGCTTCCCCAGGTCCAGACTGGCGAGCAGGTGCAGGGCAAAGGCGATCAAAGTGCCGCCGGAGCTGGGAGGCGGATTGGTCAGCAGGGTGTGGCCCCGGTAGTGGGTGGTGAGGGGCGATCGCTCCACCACTCGATAGTCGCGCAGGTCCTTCTGGGACAGGTAGCCGCCCCGTTCCTGGCAGTCCTGCACCAGCCGCAGGCCAATTTCGCCGTGGTAGAAGGGATCTAAACCCTCCTGCACCAAATACTCCAGCGTGTTGGCCAGGTCGGGCATGAGCAGGCGATCGCCCGCCGTCACCAGCGTCCCCGTCGGAGCAATCACCGCACGAAAGGCGTCGGAGCGCAGCAGAATAGGCCGGAGGATGTCCAGACAGTACGCCTGAAATTCATTGACCTCGGCTCCGGTGCGGGCATAGTGGAGGGCGGGTTCGGCCACCACCGAGAGGGGCAGCCGTCCGAGGCGCTGATGCACATGGAAGACGCCCGCCAGGGTGCCCGGTGTGGCGATAGACCCCAGTCCAATATGGAACTGCTGGACGGCGGTGCCAAAGTTGACGTCAATCGGGTAGAAGTCAATGGGCCGGTCGGTGCGTTTGGCCTGGGGGGTTTGGGTGAAAAAGTCAAACAGGATATTTTCGTCGCGGCTGGTGTGGGCCAGCAGAAAACCGCCGCCAGCGGGGGAGGTGAGGGCCGGTTCGGTGACAAAGGCGGCCATCATAGCGGCGATCGCCCCGTCAAAAGCATTGCCCCCCAGCCGCAGCATCTCCAGCCCAGCGGCGGCGGTTTGGGGATGTCCGGCGGCGATCGCCCCACGGGTTGGTTGAGCCATACACGTCAATCTCACCTTTGCATTGCAATCCAAAAAAACAGGAAGCCGCACTCAGTGCGTAAGTCACGCCTGATGTGAGTTATCCCAAATCCTTGCGTAGAGCGGGCTTCCAGCCTGCGGTGTGACGACGCCAGCAAGCAGGATGCTTGCGCTACGGGGCATCCGGTTTCTAATTCACATTAGACGTAAGTCCTAAATTATCCAAGATTAGGCGTCTGATTCGCTAATGTATCCGCAGATGCCGCAGATTAAGTGCTTGAGCAATTTTAATGACATCTTCTGGGGAGCGTGCCCTCCATCGGGGACACACCCCAAAAAAAGTAATTTTGTTTGTCATCTGCGTCATCTGCGGATAACCAACACCGCCCCGACCAACGGAAATACCTTCCCCAGAGAGTGCCTCAATTCGAATTGCCGGAGTGCGATCGCTCCCAGACATTCCATACGGCTGATAGGATTGAGGGAAGCGGGTTAGGGCAGTTGCCATGGCACATTACTTCAGCCAGCCTGAATTTTCGAAGACGGCGATCGATCGCATTCTGGACGCCAACCTGGATCGGGCGCGGGAGGGGCTGCGCATTATTGAGGAGTGGTGTCGCTTTGGCCTCAACAGTGCCGAGTATGCGGAGCGATGCAAGTCCCTCCGGCAGGCGTTGGCCCAGTGGCATACCCCCGAGCTACGGGCGGCCCGCGACACCCCCGGCGATCCCGGCACAGAACTCACCCATCCCAACGAAGAGCGCCGCGCCAGCCTGGGCCAACTGCTCCAGGCCAACTTCTGCCGGGTGGAGGAAGCCCTGCGGGTGCTGGAGGAATACAGCAAGCTGGAAAATCCGGCCATGGGCGTCGCCTGCAAGCAAATGCGCTACCAGGTCTATACGATGGAGAGCGACCTGCTGGGCTATCAGCGGCGGCACAAACTGTTGCGATCGCGCCTCTACCTGGTCACCTCCCCCGGTGATAACCTGTTTGCCGTGGTGGAAGCCGCTCTCCAGGGGGGCTTAACCCTGGTGCAGTACCGTGATAAAAACGCAGACGATTTGACCCGCATCCACACCGCTCGCAAAATCCGTCAGCTCTGCCACGAATACGATGCCCTGTTTGTGATGAACGATCGCATCGACCTGGCCCTGGCCGCCGACGCCGATGGCGTTCACCTGGGTCAGCAAGACGTGCCAATTGCCATGGCCCGCCAGTTGCTCGGCCCCCACCGCCTGATTGGCCGCTCCACCACCAATGCCGACGAACTCCAGCAGGCGATCGACGACGGCGCGGACTATGTCGGCGTCGGCCCGGTCTACGAAACCCCCACCAAAGCTGGCAAGCCCGCCGCCGGTCTGGACTACGTGCGCTACGCCAAAG
This sequence comes from Synechococcales cyanobacterium, assembly GCA_035285585.1. GTDB lineage: Bacteria > Cyanobacteriota > Cyanobacteriia > CAKZMO01 > CAKZMO01 > JAYKGU01. Next base: position 27,339 of record JAYKGU010000091.1, on the reverse strand, counting down.
AACACGCCACCGTCCCCTGGTACGCCATTGGCGGCATCAATACGGACAACCTCACCCAGGTACTCGCTGCCGGAGCCGAGCGGGTGGCCGTAGTGCGGGCCATTATGCAGGCTGAGCATCCCACCTTAATCACCCAGTACTTTGTCTCCCAACTGGTTCACGCCCAAACCATGCGCTCCCACAGCTCTTGATGGAAGGCAGAAGGCGGAAGGCAGAAGGCAGAAGGCAGAAGGCAGAAGGCAGAAGGCGGAAGGCGGAAGGCGGAAGCTAAAATCATTCGACTGGCTTCGCCAGTAAGCTTGGCCAAATCGAGCGTTCACGCCGAAGTCCAAAATCCAAAATCCAGAATCTAAAATCCCAATGTCCATCACCATCCAGGTCAACGGCGAACCCAAACAGTGCTCTCCCCAAACTCCCCTGCCCCAGCTATTGCAGCAATTGGGCCTGAATCCCCGGTTGGTGGCGGTGGAGTACAATGGCGAGATTTTGCACCGCCAGTTTTGGGAGGAGACGGGGATGCGGGAGGGCGATCGCCTCGAAATCGTCACCATTGTCGGTGGCGGCTTTTAATTGTCCACTGTGCAGGTTCGGCAATCCCCCTAAAATCTCCCTTAAACGGGAGCCGCTGCCTCAACAAGAAGCGATACATTAAAGAAAAAGGCAGCTTGCTCGAAACGCACAGTTTCAAATACTATGAAAAATCGAATTCTGGCATTCATCAAGCCCCTGTTCAAGACCCTCTTTGTCTTTGGCTTGGTTGCAACCCTTGTCTTCAGTCAGGCTGATGCTGCCCTGGCAGCGCGCGCCGGAGGGCGGATTGGCGGCGGCAGCTTCAGTGCCCCCCGCACCTCCATTCCCCGCAGCACTCCTTACCGTGGCCCCAGCGGCTACTATCCGGGCGGCGGCGGCTTTTTCTTCCTACCCTTCTTTGGCTTTGGCGGTGGCTTTGGTGGATTGTTCACCATCATTCTGTTCATCTCCCTGGCCAACTTCGTCGTTCGTGCCTTTCGTAACGCCAGTGGCGACGATGGCTACGGCGGCGTCACCAGTACCCCCACCTATTCCGTCGCCAAGCTGCAAATTGGCCTCCTGGCCGATGCCCGTCACCTCCAGGCTGACCTGAACCGGCTGGCTGAATCGGCGGATACCAGTTCTTCTGCGGGCCTGACCCAGGTTTTGCAGGAAGCCACCCTTTCCCTCCTGCGCCACCCTGAGTACTGGATCTATGGCGACGCCAGCTCCAGCCGTCTGCGCTTTGAGCAGGCCGAGGCCGAATTCAACCGACTGGCCCTCACCGAGCGCAGCAAGTTCACCGCAGAAACTGTCTCCAACGTCAACAACCAGTTGCGGCAGGCTTCCACGGCGGGCGAACTCCCCAGTTCCGGCGAGCTGACCAACCTGTCGGAAGCCCCCGGAGAATACCTCATCGCGACTATCCTGGTGGCCTCCCAGGGCAAGGTGGAGCTGCCCAACATCAGCAGTGAGCAGGATCTGCGCCGTGCCCTTAGCCAAATTGGCTCGGTCTCCAGCGAAGATCTCCAGGCGCTGGAAGTGCTGTGGACGCCCCAGCAAGAAGGGGAAACCCTCACTGCAGACGAGCTGGTGGCTCAGTATCCCAGCCTGGTACGCATTTAGCGGGGCATTGGGCACTCGGTTGCCTTTGCCCCCACCGCTCACCGGTTTCCAAGCCCCTCTCCCGCTCTGGGAAAGGGGCTTGGGGTGAGGGCGAAATGGCCAGGAGCGAAGCAAATAACCCACTCGACAAGGTTCATAGCTGAGTTCAGGGGCATGGTGTTGACCAGGCCCTTTTTGGTGCCGCTGAATTTGGGGATGCACCTAGATAGGCAAATGGCCCTTTGCCCCTACGGAGATGGGGGCGATCGCCCCCTAACCGCACCATAACCGCCCCCATCTCCGCACCAGTAACCCAACAGCAACGAGGGGACTTTGCTCGAAAAGGGTCTCTCTCAGCTACCATAGGATCTGGCAATTCAGACCAGGGCTGCCGTCATACACAAGCGATTCCGTAGAGAGACCTATGGCGATTCTAGATTCAAGGGGCCGGTTGTTTGGCAAAATCAGCATCCTCGACGTTGGCGCGGCGCTGATGGTTTTGCTGGTAATTCTGGGTATTTTTCTGGTTCCCGGTAATTCCGGGTCGGTGGCCCAGATTGGTGCCACCACCAAGCCTGTAGAAGTTGATCTGATCGTGCGGGGGCTGACGGTGGCCGATCCCCAGGGCCTCATCCAGTCCATCCGCGACGAGGGCAAAACCAATATCATCATTCGGAACCAGCCCTTCGGCCAGGTGGGGGTAAAGTCGGTAACAGAGTTGCCCAGAACCGTGGCAACGCCCCAGCCCGACGGCACGCTCAAGCCCCTGCCCGATCCTCGCCCTGAGCTGAACTTTACCCTCGACATGCTCATCACCCTGGCCGATGAGGCGCAGATTACCGACGACAGCGCTGTCTTTGGCAACAATAAGGTCAAAATCGGTAGCCCCATTGAGCTGGAAGGGCTGACCTATCGCTTCAATACCTCCGTCGTCGGGGTGAGAATTCTGGAATAGCCCCGGTCTCTTTCTCCGGCGGGAGAGAATGTTATCGCGTCCCTGTGATGCTGTAAACCAGCACGTCTTGCTCCCGCCCCCGCAGCTTTAATCGGCCCTGATTGTAGCCGCTGTAGCGATCGCACACATAGCCGTAGGTGGCATCTGTAACGAGCACCCGATAGGGGTTTCGCCTGGTGATTACCTTATTCATCGCCTCCAGCCGAGCCGCCACATTGACCGCATCGCCCACGAAGGAATAGTTGAGCCGTTCGGCACTGCCAATATTCCCCGCCGTTGCCAGTCCCGTATGGACGCCGATGCCCACCTCAATGGTGGGTTTACCCTCCTGGCGGAGCTGCCGATTCAGCCGCTGTAAGGACTGCCACATCTCCAAACTGGCAGCGACGGCGTCGAGGGCGTGCTGTTGAATCGTCTCCAGCGAGTTGGGCGAGTTGGCGGCGTCGGCACTGCTGAAGACCGCCATAATCGCATCTCCCATATATTTATCAACGGTGCCCCCGTAGGCCGTAATGCACTCGGTCATGTGGGTGAAGTAGCGGTTGAGCCAGTCGATTAACTGGGTGGGCGGCAGATTTTCGGAAATGGTTGTAAAGCCGCGAATATCAATAAACAAAACCGTAACCACCAGTTCCTGGATGGGTTGGGTGTGGTGGTGCAGAATGGTTTCCTTTTGAGACCAAACCAGATTGGCCGTTTGCGGGGAGAGGTAGATTTCGAAGAGATGCATCAGCTGCTGCTTTTCCCACTGATGCCAGAGCTGTACGCCCATATAGCCCATGAGCAACGTCCCAATGGGGGCCGCCACGGGCAGCAGCAGGTTGGCAAAAGTCAGGCCCACCAGCGCCAGGAAAAACCACCCCAGCGCGCCGCCCATGAAAATCAGCCCACTCCCCCAACCCTCGGAGCGCCGGTAAAGCCAAACGCTGGCAAAGCTGAGCACCACCAGCCCCATCCCCTGTAGCCAACCGGGCACCGGACGCAGGAGCCGTTGATTGAGCAAATTATCCACCAGGGCGGCGTGGAGAAAAACGTTGCCGGTGGGGAGCGATCGCTCAAAGGGCGTGTAAAGTGAGTCAACCCCCGTAGCGGTTACGCCAACAAGCACGACTTTATTGGCAAAGGCATCTCCTGGCACGCGCCCCTCTAATACGCAGGGTAGGGAATAGATCGCCAGATGCCCCGGTACGGGGCGGGCACAGGTGGGGGCGGCAGCCGTGGCAATCGGCCCCGGCCAGTTGATCCAGACGGGATGTTCGGAATTTAGGGATGGCTGGGTCAGAGGCCAGGGGGTTTTGGAGAGCACCGGGCTGGCTGAAGCTTCCAGGCTGTTGTAGTAGGTTTGCAGCAGCGCCAGGGAAAAGGCGGGTGTCTCTCCGTAGTAGGGTTTGACCTGGCGCAGGACCCCATCGCCATCGGGGGTGATCAGCGCATGGCCCTGGGCGGTGACCTCGGCCAGATCGGGCACGATCTCTAAAGATTGCCCCTGCCGATCAACCCCCTGGGCCAGCACCCCGTTCCAGCTATCGGCGAGGGCGGCGGCAAACTCGGCATCGTCGGGGCTGGGTTCTAGAAACAGCAGGTCAAACCCGATCGCCGCTGGTAGGGAAAACTCTAGCTGCCGCAGCAGTTCAGTGTAGTAGTATCTGGCGATGGGAAACTGACCGTATTGCTCTAGAGTGAAATCGTCGATGGTTACTACCGCGATTCGGGAGTCCCACCCTGGCGTGGAAAACACGGTGTGGCGCGTTTGAAACAGGGCGTTGTATCCGTGCCATTCGAGCGATCGCCAGACTCCCACTGACCACAGCCCCACCGCGAACACGGCGGTGGCCAACCCCAGCTTAAAGCCCGAGCGATGGGGGGTGGGGCGCTTGACGGGTGAAGATGGGGAACGCTTGGGACGCAGTCGCAGGGGCAGCGGGGCAACCATGGGTAAAACTCCAGACGTCGTCTCAAAGGGGCCAGACCGAGCCTTGGCAGGGACAGAAAGACGCGATCGCCTTAAATAATTTACGGTAATTCATGGGCTAATCTACACCAGAGCCATTCTGGGAGGGGAATTTTCCCACTGTGAAAACGCCCTTCCGAAACGAGACAAGATTTATGAGCGATCGGGTACATAAACTTCATGAATCCGCTCTTCTCCCAGTGGATTCCGCACCCTCACCTCTACATAGTAGTCGGCAAAGAAATTGGTTGGCGAATCGCTGACAGAGGCCCGGAAGCTGCCGTCTGGCGAAGTTTCCACCACTGTATCGCCGATGATCACCGAATTGATCGGATCTACCTGTCCCCGTATAATCACGCGCCCCCCGGTGCGATCGCCCCGCCCCACCTGTAGCCGCAGGGCGCGATCCAGGCGGCGGGGTGGCGTTGGGGGTTCGCCAGGGACAATGATGGTGCCAAAGCCAGGGTTAACCAGAACGCTCACCCCCTGGGCACTGGCCTCGACAACCCCGGCAAAGGTGGCGACGCTGGTTTTCCCGGCGGGGGCGACGTCCACGCCAAAAACCGTTCCGCGCACGGCGGCCACCCCGGCGGGCGTCTCCACTTCCAGCTCAGAGCTGCGGTGGGTAAAGCGGCGCACCTGCAGCCGTGCCTGCCCCCGGTTGACAGTGAGAGCCGTGACCCGCCCGCCATCGGCCAACTGCAGCAGGTTCCTCACCCGCAGGCTGGTGTTTTCCGCCAGCCGCACGACGCCAATATCCGTATCCAGGGATAACACTGAGATGGATTGACGCCCGGTATCAATGCCCTGGTTAAGCTGCTGGAGGCGATCGCCCACTTGCGCCGGTCGGGCCGATTGCCCCTGCCAGTAAATTACCTCGCCCCGCATTTCCCGCACCTCCAGCCAGCGCTGCTGGTCGGGAAGCCGGAGTTCCTGGGCCACCCCTGGAGCGGGAAGGGCGATCGCCAGCCCCACGGTCAGCGGAGCCGCAGCGATTCGTAAACTCTTGATGAGACGACGCCCCCAAGCATTGCCGCCTGTTTGCCGCTGGCCCGCCAAACAATGGCACGCCAGTCCGGTTTTAGCCTGTTGCACAATCATTTCTCTGCCGTTCTAAACGCTGCAAGGCCTTACTCCGATTTACTCTAGCAATTGATTATTCACTCCGTGGATTTCTGTAACGAAGCTTTTTCAAAACTAAATTGTTCAGCCCGCCTTTTCCATCAAATTTACGGAGGACGTAAAGCGGCAGGTGTCAGATCTAACCCACGAGGGCAATGTCCGTGCCAAATGATCCACTAGCGGCAGGGGATGGCCGGTTGGCGGAATGATCGCCCCATGGCTTACCAGGGGTTACCAATGATTGTGAATCCTGACCAGAAGTAGGGATGGCTGAGCATCTCACTGCTCAGCCCCAGGCTTTCAGCGGGTAGGGCAATGCCATTGGGCAAACCGGGAATAAAGAGCTGCCCATCCTCCAAAAAGACCTCTCCGCGAATCATGGCCAGTTGGGCGCGGCGCAAGGCCTCCGCCTTGATGGGCGCGGTGGCCAGGGCGTTGTAGAACTCGGTCATCAGGGCGGTTGTGGCCGTGTCGTTGACGTACCAGAGGCTGGCCACAGCGGTTTTCACCCCCGTTTGTACGGCCAGTCCGGCAAAGCCCAGTTCGGCTTGCTCATCCCCCAGGGCCGTACGGCAGGCGCTCAGCACCAGCATTTCCACGGGCGGGTCATTCAACCGAAGCTGGCGCACCTGGTCAAACTGGAGCCGTTCTTCCCAGAGCTGGATGTAGGAATCACTGATGGGGCCGGAGATGAAGTCAGCGTGGGTGGCCATGTGGATAATTCCGAAGGGCTGGCGATCGCGCACCTGCCGCAGCGTTTCCACCGTAGCGGACTCATTGAGGTAAAGCTGACCACGCCACAGGTCAAAAATCAGGGTAGACAGCTCGACGGGCACTGCCGGGAGCGGATCCTGTCCCTGGGTGCTCTCGGACACCCCCATGGCCAGCATGTCCACGTCCCGCACGTCTACGTAGCGGGTGTCGGTGAGGCTGAGGCTGGGCATCAGGCCAACGCTGTACTGCTCCACCAGGAAGCTTTCACCGTTGTGGAGGGCCGCATAGGGAAGCGATCGCAGTCCCACATCCGCCAAAAAGGACAGGTTAGTAATCTCCCGCGCCACCAGTTCGGCCTGGATGGGAGCCACAATCCACTCATAGAGCTGACGGGAAACCGTGAGATGGCGATCGCGCAAAATCGGGCTGGTTACTTCCCGGCGAAACTCCTCGGCTGCCGCGATCACCTCGCCTCGGGTCGCCTCGGGTACCCGCTGCCGCATCACGCCCCCCCGCGCCGTGATCACCACCAGCTCAAGCTGGTCGCTGTCCTGGGGAATAAAATTCTCCGGCAGGACGGTCAGCGCATCGGGCACAAAGCTGACGTAAACGAATGCGGGTTTTTCTCCAGTGGCTTCTTCAATGCGGCGGGCGATGTCCTGGGCCTCGTCGGGGGTGACCAGCTCTGGCTCTGCGGTCAGCCCCAGATAGCCGACAAAATCCTGCAAAAACTCCATCTCCAGGGAAGATAGGCGGGTGGCCAGGGTCAGCGGATCATTGCCGATGCCGCTGTTGAGGGGCGGTTCATCAGGCGGCACAAAGCCCTGCTCGTTGACCGTGGATTCTAAATCAACGGATAGTTGATTGCGCTCCCGATCATTGGGATTCCGATTCCGGTCTCTTGGGTTGGGGTCGGGATCGGGGTCAGGGTCAGGATCCGGATCGGGGTCAGGATCCGGATCGGGGTCAGGGTCAGGATCCGGATCGGGGTCGGGGTCAGGGTCAGGATCGGGGTCAGGGTCAGGATCCGGGTCGGGGTCGGGGTCAGGATCTGGGTCGGGGGCGCTAACTTCCACCTGGACAGTGATGGGGTCAGACACCGACACCACATCGTTGGCCTGAAGGGTAAACGCCTCCTGGGTGCCCAGCCCATCAGCGGGTGGGGTATACACCAGGGTGTCCGTTGCCAAAACTTCATCGCCCACCGCCAGGGGCACCCCGTCGCGGGTGAGGGTTGCCCCTGGCGCAATGCTGGTGATCACCAGGACGGTGTTGTCGTTGTTGGCATCGGTGGTGATGAAGCTGGCCAGGGAAATGGTGACCGGTTCGTTTTGCAGGGTGGCGGCGGTGGCGCTGCCGGTGAGCACAGGGGGGGTGTTGATAGAGGCGATCGCAATTCCCGCTGGCGTCCCTTCTGCCAGCCCTCCTTCAGGCTCCACAGGAAATTCCCCCGTAGTCAGAACGGTGGCTCCGGTATTGATGGAGCCAGCGGTGCCGTTGTCGGCAGGGTTACCGATTTCAAAGTCCACATTATCAGGGCCGCCTGCGTGCTGAATGCTGACCGTGCCATCCAGGTTGCCCTCAACCGCGCTGTCAGGGTTGATAAATCCAGCAGTATTGACGGAATGACCGTCGGCGTCCACATCAGTGATCCGCACCAGTTCCCCCGCCACCGTCACATCTCCCGCATCTACGTTGAAGGAGAGGCCGGTATTGGCCTCAGTGAGGTTGGTGCTGAGCTGTTCAACGACCACATCTCCCTGGGCACTGGTAATAGAAATTGACCCAGTTGCCAGGGTGCCATAAGTGCCTTCTCCACCCTCAACGAAGGAAATACCAAACGCATCCGCCGCTTCTGGAGGCAAATCGGCGGTGGCCAGCCGTCCGGCCTGGATATCGCCCGTTGAAGCCGTGATGGTAATGTCACCGCTGTCGCCTACCGTGAAGAAGGAGTAGAGGGTGTTGCCCTCAATCGTGAAATTCGTTTGCAAAAATTGCAGCGTGTTGACATCGCCCGTGACGACAGAGGTGCCCGTGACCGACAGATCTCCTCCGCCTGTCAAAATCGCGTTATCGACCTGAACCGCATTTCCTTCAACGGTGACATCCCCCCCCCGCACGTCGATATTTAGAGAAGGAGCCAGTCTGGTATTAACGGCCTCAATCTGCACGTCCCCCTGGTTGCTGGTGACTGTGACATTCCCCGTGCGCGGATCGGGGTCTTCAAAGTAGCTTGAGAAGAAAGTACCTTCGCTGTACGCAAAGGGCACGGTGCCCGTGGTGAGAGTGCCCGTCTGCACATCCCCTGTAGAAGCCGTGATGGTGATACTGCCGCTATCGCCAACATAGGCTCCTTCAGAAAAGCCTGCTTGCAGCGTATTAATGTCCCCTGTGACTACAGAAGCGCCAGAGATCGTGAGGTCACGACCGGCGGTGAAGAGGGTGTCGCCCTCGCTCATGGTGAAATTACCCACGCCATTCCCGTCTGCATCTGCCTGGAAAGTGGCGGACTCTCCCGGCTGGAGATTCAGCTCACCATCGGACAAAGGCTGAATCGTAATATCGTTGGTCGCCTGCAGGATGATATTGCCCGTAATGTTTTCCAGCTCGGATTCAAAAATGGTGGTGGGGGTGATGTCGGCGGCCAGAACCTGACCCTCCGTGCCGCTGGGCGATCCGGCAAAGGTTAAACTGCTGCCGTTGCCGTCTCCATCGCCATCCCCCGGCAAAATGATGATGTTCACCGGGTCGAGCAGCAATACACCCGCTTCACCGCTGGCGGCCCCCACGTTGACCCTGCCGCTGAAGTCCAGCACGCGCTGCCCGGAAACTTCTACAAAGCCACCGTCGCCGCCATCCGCTCCCCCCTGGGCGGAGATGTCGCCATAGAAGCCCGTTTCCAGATCAGACCAGATATACACCCGTCCACCGTTGCCCGTATCCAGGGCATCGGCCCGCATGGTGGTGTTGCGGCTGATGAAGGTGCGATCGCTCCGAGGAAAACTCCCCCGCCCCTGATATGCGCCCCCCACCTGCACCGTACCGCCCCCGTGGGTACCCGAAGCGTCCAGGTTTGCCTCCAGCAGGCCAATTTCGCCCCCGGCGATCGCCACCGTTCCTCCCACTTGATCAGGATTGGCGGTGGACACGTCCACCTCACCTGCGATCGCCACCACCTCTGGGCGATTGGGCAGCTCGACGCCTGAACCCGCCAGGGCAATGGTGCCATCTGGGCGCACCTCCAGTCGGGTGGAGTGGGAGAGGTCGCCGCCGGTGAGCAAATCGGGGAGGGAAGCGACGGGCAGCGTCCAGTCGGTCAGGGCATTGGCCGTGGCGCTGTTGGGGGCGATCGCCTCAATTTCCAGCCCCAGAATCTGCCCCTCCTGGCTAAGCCGCACCAGAGATTCCCCCGGCACTGCGGCGATGAGAATCTGGCCGCCGGGAGCCACCAGCGTCCCCGTATTGACCACCACGCCCCCCAGCAGGCTGAGGGAATGGCCCGACTGCACGGACAACTCTCCAGCATTGAGCACCACCCCCGGCTGGGCGAGGTTAAAGGCAAAGCGGTTGGGAGTTCCCATCAGCTCGGCATAGTCGGGGTTGCCCGCCGCGTTAAACCAGCCTCCCTCCAGGCCAATGCCCGTGGCAGAGGTGGCGGTGAAGGAGGCGGGCACGTCCAGACGGGCATTGGAGCCAAAAATCACGCCAGCGGGGTTAATCAGAAACAGGTTGGCGTCGCTGCCAGAGACGCGAATCAGGCCGTCAATTACCGAGGCATCGCCCCCTACCACCCGCGAGAGGATGTTGCGTACCTGGGGGTCGGCCAGAAAGTTGGCAATCTCGTTGCGGTTCAGCCCAAATCGCTCCAGGCTGTGGAACAGGTTGGCCCCGTCCCGCGACCGGCTGCCGCCCTCAATGTCGTAGCGATCGCCCCGCTGGCGCACCACCGTCCCTGTACCATCCTGGCTGGGAGTAATGGACTGGGACTGGACTGGAAGGGCGATCGCCCCTCCGATGACGCTACCCAAAACTCCAACCAGCAATCTTCTCCGCCAGCGACCCTGAACCATCGGGGCATCGGGGGCACGGACAGAACGCCAGGAAAACGGGCAAATCAGCAGCAGGCGATGGAGCACCATAGGAATCCCGCAATAGTGAGACAGTGGACAGGGGCGATTGGAGAGCGATGAAATTGCACATTCCTTATTTACAGTTAGTTCCCAAAACCATCAGAAGAATTACGGACGACTTCACTAAACTTTGCAGAGAAATCACCCAGTGCCGGTAATTCCCCTGCCCCTTCCAATTTCGTCAGATAAGGCGCTTTCTGGAAAAGACGTTACCGTTTGTTAGGGCGGTATGGTGTTCGTCCGCAGATTTCGCAGATTTCGCAGATTTCGCAGATGAATCACCTTCCTGCCGATTCTCTATCTGCGTCCATCTGCGAAATCTGCGGATATATTCGGATGGCGTTACCAGGACAAGGGAGAAGCATTTCCAGAAACCTCCTAAGATGAATGAGTAGACTATGCCCCCATGCCCCCATCCCCCCATGCCCCCCGCCGACCCCATCGCCATCCAAGCCTTTACCACGGCTATCCCGCAGCTTGAGCCGGTGCTACCCGACGACCTCCGGCAGGCGGCCCACAGCATTGGCAAGGCCCTCACCCAAAAAGACCTGGAGGGCGCAACTGAGGCGATCTTTGACCTGGTAGAACGCCACGACTGCCTCAAAGAGCCTTTTACCGCCGCCTACGAACGCCTCGACAAACAGCACCAGCTCCACCAGGGACGCCCCTGGAACCACGACGTGGTGGCCCTATCATCGGCGGACCTGCCTCTGGAAGCCATCTCCGCATCCATCCTCACCGCCGATGACTTTGTGGCTGCTGGCAAACAGTTGCTGCGGCGGCTAGAATCCCGCCATCGTCGGGTCTCCGATGACAACCAGGCATTTCTCGCCTCGCTGCACCGCTCCATCGAACGGGCCGACGAGCAGGTGCTGCCCATCCTCCGGGCGCTAGAACCCCATCCCCTGACCATGCTCGATCTGGCCCATGTGCTGGGCCATTCCCTCGACCAGATCCGTCCCAATGTCTATTCCCTCTGGCGCACTCACTACATTGATCTGACCACCAGCAGCCTGGTGCATCGCATTTTGCCCATCCTGCCACGGCTGCGAAATCCCCAGCCGGTTACGGATACGGATTCCTACTTCACCCTCACCATGAAAGGGCATTTTCGCTTGCACCCGTTGATTACGGCGCGGCACTGAGGGGGCGGTATGGATTGGCTGAGCCAATGGTGGACGTGGCTGGGGGTGACCGCCATTCCCGGCCTGTTTAACAGCGTGGTGGCGTTTCGCGAATTAAATGAGAAGTGCCGGGTGCTGCCGTTTTTTGAGCCCAGCCGCAGCCTGGGGGTGTGGCTGTGGGCCGTCATCCAATTCTCCTTTCCAGCGCTGCTGTTTTGGGTGGTGGAATCCATAAGCGATCGCCCCGAAATCGACCTGGAACTCCTGGCGAAGGCCGTAATCGTCTATGGCCTAGGCTTCGTGGCCCTGCTCAATGCCGAAGTCACCATTGGCAGCAGCACCTACCGCATCAAGCCGCTGTACGACGCCATTGTGCGCATTGCCTACAAGATGATTGAGAACCGCCAGAAGCGCCGCTCGGCAGCCTTCTGGACCGATGTGGTCGATGTATTGCGGCAGCAGAGCGACTTTGCCAGGGGGCTGGACTTTCTAGAAAACTATTTTGAAGTGGGCGATCGCATCACCCCCGACCTCCACAGCAACTACGGCGCACGGGTGCGGGAAACCCGGAGAATCCAGGACGCAGAGGAACGGGCAATGGCCCTGAAGACCCTGATTATGGAAGTGGATCGGCGCGATCTGGTGTGGATATTGCTGCGCTTTCCTGGCACAGAGGATCTGGTGAAAAAATACTATCCCCGGCAGTTCCGCCGATCGCTGCCTTAGCAAAAACAGAACAGTTGGCACCGATTGCCACCCAAACAGTTTCCGTTTTGAGCACTGTTCGGGAATCATTTGGACTGACTTGTATCTGGTGCCGACCTGCAAGGCCCTGGAAAATAGCACCATGCTCTCTATCGATGTCATTCATAGAAGCCATGAATCCAGGCTTTTGAAACAAAAGGAGAGGGTTTCTAGACTGAGAATGTGCCTCAAACACCACTCAAAAACCGGAGGACGCCATGCTTTGGTCAACCTTGAATATTCAGGGCCGTATTGATAACCAGCCCGACCTGAAAACCCGCACACGTAAGGCGATCGCCTGGTTCATTCGCTTTAGTTTGTTCTACGGTGAATACATTGCTACGGGGGGGAAATGGGTGGATGAGTAGATGAAGTATTTGCTTAAGCTGGGAAATCCTGGTTGGGCGGGAATCCAGAATTCAGGAGTCAGAATTCAGGAGAGATCTGACTCCTGCCTCCTGACTCCTGCCCCCTCTAACCTATGGTCAGCGAACCGGGAGGCGTAGCTGCGGGAGGGGGTTCGGGCGATCGCCCTCGACGTTTTTCAGCCATCAGTTTGGGCTGCAGATAAAGATTGTCAATCAGCACCCCCGCCCCCGCCACCCAGGGGGGAACGATGATCGCGCCAATGATGCCCAATACCTGCGTGCCTCCCAGCACCGCCAAAAGCTGATAGAGGGGGTGGATGCCCACCGATGACCCCACCAGCAGCGGGTCCAGGATGTAGGTCTCCACATTTTGTACAATTACAAAGAAAATAAACACCCAGAGCAAGATCCACCAGCCCTGGGAAGCGGCCACCACCAGCGCTGGGATGGCTCCTAAAATGGGGCCGATAAAGGGAATCAGGTTGGTGACTCCGGCGATCGCCCCCAGGCCCAGGGCATAGTCGGATAGACCAATGAAGCCCAGGGTTAGCGTAATGGCAACGCCTAAAATAGCGGACACCAGCACCCGCCCCCGCACATAGCTACCAATGCGGTTGCTAATCGGTGCTACCTGGGCGGCCATGCGCTCGTCCCACGGTTGGGGCAGCAGCCGGGCCAAGCTGTTTACCAGGGTGCGGCTATCTGACAGCATGTAGCCGGAGATGAACACCGCCAGCACAATGCTAAACACGCCGCCCACCAGCCCGGTGGTCAGGGTAAACGAGCGGATCAGGAGCTGCTGGGTCGAGCGAATGGCCCAGCTCGTCACCCCCTGCACGTCTAGTACTTGATTGAAGAGCTGGCTAATCAGCTCTGGGCGGGTGTCGCTCTGGCTGAGAACCCAATTTTCCGCCACCGCCAGGACGCTGCGCAGGGAAACGGGCACCTGGCGAATCAGGCGCTGGATTTGCTCAAAGATTGTGGGGCCAATGAGCAGCCCTGCCCCCGTAAACCCGGCAATCAGGCCCAGGTAAACCAGTACCACCGTTACCCAGCGGGGAATGCGCCACCGCTCGGCCCAGTCAACGATGGGGGCGATCGCCGACGCCAGCACCACGGAGATGAGCACCAGCAACACGAGGCTCCGCAGTTGCCAAAGGACAACCACCAGCAGGAGGAGAATGGGGACCAGAATGAGGGTGGAAATCGAAATGGAGATGCGCTGCTCGGGCAAAAGCTTCAATCCCCTGCCTCCTAGTTTGTTGAGAGAGTTCATTGAGAGGGTCTGATAGTCTATTTTGCCAACTTTCTGGCCAACTTTCTGGCTGCCCCCTATTGGGACTCTCCGCCCCTCAACCCTCACTCACTGCAGGAATACACGGCTTCCCCATTGACGTCGAAGCGGCGGCAGCGGCTTTGTAAGTCAGTTTCGCCGACCAGTTGTCCAAAGGTTTGGCAGTCCATGTCCGCCAGTTCCAGGGCGGCATCAAAGGAAATCATCGCTTTGCGGTAGAGGGCGATCGCCAGCTCTTTGCGCAGCCCCTGCTCGATTTGAGCGCTGGGCAGGTGCAGGTGCTGCAGGACAGAATCTGGAATGGTCAACTGTAGCGTCATATCCGTTATTCTCCTTAACCCACGGGTATCAACGGGGTACATCCATGTATATCGATGCTGTGTACCCGGTCGTGGGCCTGTTTTTTGATGGATTTGATCAAAGGGTTACAAGTCTAGAATGCCCTGGGAGAGCAGCCATTGTCAGGTGTAAATACAAATCTCTGGCCAGCGAAACTAAATTTAACAATCGACTCAGAATTGCCCCCTCGTTATAAATGTCCTGGCAACCGCCCGTGATCATACGTAATTCACGGCATTGATGATAAGAACGACTGTTCGAGGTGGGCGATCGCAATTGGTTTTATCAATTAAACCTATTTAGTAATGTAAAGAAAATCCCCTTGGCTTTTGTTACATTTCTTCATATTATAAACAGAGCTTCCATTCCAGAATGAATGTGTTTGGATGCATTTTTCGCATAGATTCAGATCTATCTGAGGTTAGACTTATGCCATTCACTGTTGATTCCGCCCGCAGTATCTTTCCCAACACTCTAACCGCCGATGCCGTCCCAGCGACCATTGCTCGATTCAATCAGCTCAGTGCTGAAGATCAGCTGGCGCTTATCTGGTTTGCCTACCTCGAAATGGGCAAATCCATCACGATCGCGGCTCCGGGGGCGGCGAATATGCAGTTTGCAGAAGGAACGCTCAACCAGATCCGGCAAATGACGCCTCAAGAGCAGTCTCAAGCCATGTGCGACCTAACCAATCGGGCTGACACGCCGATCTGCCGCACCTACGCAACGTGGTCTCCTAACATCAAACTCGGGTTTTGGTATCAGCTAGGTGAATGGATGGAGCAGGGGTTGGTTGCGCCCATTCCCAAGGGCTATCAGCTCTCGGCCAATGCGGCTGCCGTCCTGCAGGCCATTCGTGGACTGGAGTCCGGCCAGCAAATTACCGTCCTCCGTAATACCGTGGTAGATATGGGATTTGACACCAGCAAGTTGGGTAGCTTTACCCGGGTAGCTGAGCCAGTGGTGCCCCCACAAGACATGGCAGCGCGAACCCAGGTCACCATCGAGGGAATTAGCAACCCCACGATTTTCAGCTACATGAACAACCTGAACGCTAACGACTTTGACGCCCTGATCGATCTGTTTACCGACGATGGCGCGCTACAGCCTCCCTTCCGCCGCCCCATTGTCGGCAAAGAGGCCGTTCTGCGGTTCTTCCGGGAAGAGTGTCAGAACCTCAGGTTGATGCCTGAGCGGGGGGTTTCCGAGCCTGCCGATGACAACTACGTGCAGATTAAGGTGACGGGCAAAGTGCAAACCCCCTGGTTTGGTGCTGGCGTTGGGATGAACATCGCCTGGAGATTTCTGCTCACCCCTGATAACAAAATCTTCTTCGTTGCCATCGACTTGCTGGCATCGCCGAAGGAACTCCTGAACCTGGCCCGGTAACCAAACGCTGGCTCCAGAGGCCAAAGACTCATGTCTTAGAAAGCACCCTGGAGGTGTTGCGGAAGCGCTCTCACCAGGGCGCTTCTTTTTTGTTGAATCCATCCAGCTCACACAGCTAAATCCTCGCGATCTGCACCCGTGCCTGCTGCTGCCGTCGCCGCAGAATATCCAGGTTCTCCTGGGCCTGCTCAAAGCCAGGATCTAGCTCCAGCACCCGCTCAAAGGCCGCGATCGCCTCCTCTTGCCGCTCCAGCATTGCCAGCGCCAGCCCCTTGTAGTACCAGGCCCAGACATGCCCTGGATTCAACGCCGTCACCTGCTCAAAGGATTGTAGGGCCTTCTCATACTGCCCCAGATCCCCAGCCATGACGCCCCGGTTCAGCCATGCCTGCTCGAAGGTGGGATCCAGCCCCACTGCCTTGTCATAGGCCATTAGAGACTCCTCGTAGCGCTCCAGGCGGCTCAGGGTCACCCCCTGATGGAACCAGACATCCGCATTGTCGGGATTAATGGCGATCGCCTCTGCATAGGCCGCCAGCGCTGCCGCCGAGCGCCCCCCATCATCCAGCGCAATGCCCATCCAGATCCAGGCATAGAGATGGCTATTATCCAGGGCGATCGCCTGCTCATAGGCGGCGATCGCTTCTTCATAGCGCTCCAACTGATACAGGGCATAGCCTTTGCCTACATAGGCCGGGGCATGATTGGGATCCAGGGCGATCGCGTGCTCAAAAATCTCCAGGGCAGCGACAGGCTCGCCTGCGTCGATGGCGGCAATGCCCTGATCCATTAAGTTTTCCAGCTCAGTTGCACGACTGAATAGAACAGGTGCCTGGAAAACGGCCTTGGTAAGCAGCTCGCCAGACTGTATCGATGGCTTGGGGGCGATCGCTCTCCCCGGCTGAGCGGTGAACAGCAGGGTCGAAACGCTGGTAGCAGCCGCCAGAAATAGGGTCAGGCTAAATTGCGTTGTTCGCATAGTCCTCCAAGGTTGGGATTGTGGGTTTCTACTGCTATCTATTTCTGCCCCAGCAGGACTTATTCAATTTCTAAGTAAGTAGGTGGTCATAAGTAAACGTAGCTATGGTGGGGTGCGCCCCCCGCCGGGGGACGCACCCCCTGGCTTTTATTTATGGTCATGTACTTAAGTAAGTCAGCACGATTAAATTCATGTTAGAAAACCGAGGGAGGGCGGCAATCAGTTGTGTTTGGCCGACCCAAGGGCGATCGCTCCCCTGCCTGCCAGGAGCGGGATCTTGTCCAGGAAAGTGACCAGGAAAGTGAAAAGACAACTTTGAAGCAACGGATCTTAAGAAATCATAATTTCCATTGACTCTTTCCTTTAGGATTTATAGACTCTGCTCATTGTTTCGCAAGGATGACCAAAATCAGTTTTGCCCAGCTTGATAGTTTAACTACGTAGCTCTCTGGGGTGCTGAATATGATAAGGCTTACAACTTCATTGATGCGAGCGGCTATTGCGGCTATCGTCGTTTCGCTGTCTTTAGCCAACTCAGCCTTAGCTCAGAGGGTCAACATATCCAATGAGTCGTCAGGTACACGATTTCATCTTGGGGGCAGGACTTGGATATCTCTACCCAGCGATCGCAAGTATATCCAGCACCGCCATTGGACTCGATCAAATGCTGGTGGCCAAGTCGATTTAGAAGTCCGCCCTTACAATGTTTTGTATTTACAAAGCGAAAGTGCTGAATCTCAGGTGTTTCTTTCAGAAGGCGCGTGTAGTTTTTACCAAAATATTGGCGGAGCTATTCAACTACATCCCAGTAATGCTGCTACTCGTAGCTGTTCCATCTATACGTCTACGGCTTTAGTTGTACCCAATGGTACTGCCCTTTTCGTGATTGTGACTCCTGAAGGTACGGCAACGCGGCAAGGCACTTTTGTTGGCGTGTTAAGCAACAGTGCTACGGTCACGGCACTTGATGGCGTAACGATTTCGGAAGACAACACAATCGATGCTACAGGCGTTGGAGCAACGGTCGAAGTCGAAGCTGGTCAACTGGCTTTTGCCTCAATTGAAGGTACTGTGGACGTGTTGGGCGAGTTTAGCTTGCGCGAGTTTCATGAAAGCAATTTGCGATCGCGCGGGCTCGGCCCTGAAGACGCTGATACTGCGTATATCAATCAACTGGAATCAGAGTATTCTCAAAGAATTTATCAAGCTGTTCGAGAAGAAACTATTGCCGCCATCCTCGAACAGGAAGAACGAAATCCTTTTATTAATGAGGAACTTCCTACAATTGATGAGCTTCTTGATCAGTTTCCAAATGGAAATGATGACTTTGATGGCGATTTGAACAGTGAACTAGGCGATGTACAACAAACCGGTGAAGGTCCAGGAGATCCGGGTAATGGGCCAGTTGACGAGCCGGTTGACGAACCAGTTGATGAGCCGGTTGACGAGCCGGTTGGAATAGTCAATGATCCACCTAATCAAGAGCCAGTTCAAAACATCCTGGAATAGCAAGCCCGCTGGATTTTTCCGAGCATAAGTAAGGGCGAAACGTTGATATCTCTGGTTTAACCTTTATGCTTATGGACACTCACTATTTATTAATCTATGCTCTTGCTGCCACTGTTTTGAGTTTCCTTTCAACGCCAGCGAAAGCAACGCCAGCGAAAGTGTCCAGCAATGGGTACCGCATCCAGGATTTCATATCAGCATCAAAAGCGACCGATCAGAATGAAGCCTCTACAAATCTCCTGGAGCAGGTCAGGTACAAAGTGCCGCCCGGTCTACTGATGCGCCTACCTGCTAATGGCCTTCTAAGCCAGTACTTCAGAGGGCAAGATGAAGGGCTTACCACACGAATATTTTCCTTTACATCGCCGCCGGGTTTGACTGTTAGCTTTTTTGACTGTGACACAGGTTCATCGGCGTGTGCAAGTAGAAGTTTTTCAGTAGAAGCTTCCGCATCTGAGGCTGCCAGGGAATCGCTGGACGCTCATCAATCAGCGGGAGTGGCCGTTGCCTTGACCCCCACGATTCAAGGTTTTTTACTTGAGGATCAGAATCAAGGAGTGTCGCGATCGCTCTCATCCATTGTGTGGGAGCAAGATGGCATGATTTACACCGCAGCTTTTCCACCGCAGGAATATCAAAATCTCCTTCAAGCGGCTCGCTCAATGGCAGACTCGGTCCCAATTGCAGCTTCAGCAAGGAGTCCAGCAGCTATCGGTGAAACTGAGATGCCTGCTACTCCGGCGATCGCCCAAGCAAGTCAATTTCAGGAAATCTCCCAGCCTGCCGAACCAACCTATGTCTTTCCATCTGTAGAGCCAATTCAGCCCGCAGCGTTGCCCACACCCCTCACCGCCAATTCAAATACCAATTCCCAAGAGATAGAATTATTTGCTCCCACCTCTCTACAGGCCCAAGCCGTACAGCCCCAAGATGCTCAGGTAGAAGACGGGCCAGGAAATCTAATCGTCCCTCCTCCCCCGCCCGATCCCAGTGAGCAAGAGTTTACTCCGGGGGTTGATGACCAGCTTCAGTTGCCCGAAGGGCTTCGCCCCCTACCACAAGCACAAGCCTCCCGACCTGAATCGGATGTGCAGTTGTTACTCCGATCTTCAATTCTCACGAACTCTGACATTGCGGCGGCGTCACCAGTTGAAGATACCGCTTTTGTTAACGGTGCCACTCTGTTAGCAACCCCTGAATTAGGTTCGAGAACTGATTTAGTTGCCAGAGCCAGCGGTAGCTTCGTTCGCTTTGCCAATAGTGACGGGTATAACTTGCTGGGCCTGGAGTTGGGAGTGCGGCAGCGACTGGGGCGTAGAACCTTTGGAGACCTGGGATGGAGGTACCGACAAATCTATGGTCTCGGCTCCAATGGGGACTCTTCAGAAAACGCCGCCCAATTGGTCATCAGTCGTTTTGATGAACTCAACTCCAGATTGTCTTTGAATTCGAGCTATGAGCTGCGGGCTAGCTTCAACCAAGATGCAGACCGCAACCGGATATCTAATCGCTTAAGTCTGGGTTTACAGTATGACCTGACTTCTAACCTGCAAGGACTTCTGAACTATCGCTTTATTTATGATGACTTTACACGACGCGATCGCCTGGACAGCCGCCACCAGCTCAGTGCGGGACTGATTTACCGCTTTAACCGCAACGTTTTTTTGGGCGGCTCTGTTTCGTATTTATTTGGCGAATCTTTGGATTTGTTAGACGACAACAACTCACGGGATTTTGATGGAGTCTCCGTAGGAATTAACTTTGGCCTAAACCTGCCTTTGTTCGAATAGTTCCCGCTTTTTCAGTTGCCGGACGAACATTCCTGGTAACTATCGAGCCAGTCACAGCCCGTTTCCAGCAGGGCGTCAAGGTCAAGGTTCCAGAGGACAACCGTGCTACCGTGCGTCGCGGCAATTTGGGGATGGTCTGGGTTTCGGCTGAAGCTGACGTCCAGAATGGGGGAGGCATCACGCTTTTGAAGAGTCTTGATGCGATCGCCCTCAGAATTCCACAGCCTCACCGTACCATCATCACCCGCTGAGGCGAGAATCTGCCCATCTTCGCTAAAGCTGATACTGTGAATCGCATCATCGTGCGCTTTCCAGTACCTCAATTCTTCCCCGGTAATACTCCAGACTTTAATGACGCCATCTTCCCTGCTGGCGGATGCTAGAGTGCGGTCGTTGGGGTTGAACTCAAGATCGGTGATTGTTTCCTCGTGACCTTCCAAGGAAGTGATTAGAGTGCCGTCTCGTCTCCAGAGTCGGATAACGTTATCTTCATTACCAAACCCCAAAGTAGCAAAAATTTGTGCGTCGGGATTGAAGCGAATTAGCCTGATGGGTTGCTCCTGGTCAATCGGTGTTTCAAGCAGGTCGCCATCTAAACTCCAGAGCTTAACCGTGCCGTCGTCACTGGCGGAGGCGAGTACCTGCCCGTCTGAGCTAAAGCTAAGCGTGATGCGAAATTCTGAATCGTGGTGGGCAACCCAGGATTGATGCTCGCCACTGCTCGTGTCCCACACTTTAATCGTACGATCCTGGCTGGCTGACGCAAGCAGCTCACCGTCAGGGCTGAAGGCAATGTCAGTAATTTGGCCCTGATGTCCTTTCAAGTCCGCCACAGGAGTGCCGTCATAGGACCACAGTTTGATGAGATGCTTTGAACTCGCTGAGGCGAGTATTTGTTTTTGAGGGTTGAAAGCGACATGGGAAACATAGCCATCGTGACCCTCCAGGTACTTGACTGCCTGGCTCAAGTGAGTCCCATCCAGTTTCCAAAGCCTGATTGACATGTCCCAACCCGCCGAAGCGAGGAGCCTACTATCTGGGCTAAAGCTAATATCGGCAACGGGGCCCGCATGGCCTCTCAATTCAGTCACAAGGGTACCGTCTGAAACCCGCCAGATTTTAATGACACCGTCTTGCCCTGTTGAAGCTAGTACCTGGCCGTCTGGTTTAAATTGAACGGAGGTCACTTCCCCACCGTGGCTCCAGGCATGAAGCTGCGCACCCTCCAGGCTCCAGTGCTTAATTGCGCCAGTTTCATCTGCTGAGGCCAGCGTTTGACTATCTGGGCCGAAGGTAACGGCCATGACTCTACCATTGTGGCCATTAATCGTCCGAATAAGCTGCGGCTCTTGACCTGCTAAGTCCCAAATTTTAATTGTTTTGTCCCAACTAGCTGAAGCCAGTAGCTGATTATCCGCACTAAAGCTCACGCTGGTGACAGTTTGGGGATGTCCCTGCAAAACGTTGGATGCTCCACTGTCCAGGTGCCAAAGTTTAACCTCACCCGTATCGCTTGCTGCAGCTAGAAGCTGACCGTTGCGGCTATAGGCTAAATCGTGAATAATCGCATCGTGGTGTAGCGTTTCAATTTCCTCGCCTGCTAAATTCCATCGTTTAACTGTGCCATCGTAGTTGGTTGAAGCAACGGTCTGGCCATCCGGGCTGAATGCGACAGCTCTCACACCATCGTTAGTAGAAATAGTTTTATGCAAGTTCCCTCTGCGATCCCAGAGCTTAACCGTTCCGTCTTCACTTGCCGAGGCAATTAATTTTCCGTTTGGGCTAAAGCTGGCGCTATGGATCACATCATCATGGGCATCCCAACGATGCTGCTCTTGAATTTGGGCCAGAACCTGGTTCAGGTTCACAGCAACGCTGGTCTGGATCTCTGACAGACTACCGAAGTCGGTGACGTAGTTGATTGACTGAAGAACGGGTTCAGATAAGACTTGACGGAGTTGATCAAACCTTTGACCAGCCCTAACGCTTGCCAGCAGGGCATCAAGCTGATTGTTTGTGAGCCAGCGAGCATCAGACAAAGCCACCAAATTTTCAATGTCTCCTCGCCTGATTTGAAGACCCTGGATGAAGAAAGTAATTGCAGCAGCACTGGATCCCAGGGCGATCGCCGTAACCATCCCCCGAATGGACCAGCGATTGAACCGACGCCGCCGAATGCTGCGGCGAATGAACCTGATTTCTAGTTCGTTTAACCAGTTGTCAGCCGAGTTCAAAATCCGCTGGAGGGAATCGAGGCGATCGTTGGCATTCCATAGAAGCCCTGGCTTCTGGCTACGAACGGCCCAGTCTTTTGCGGCTGGGGTCAATAAGCGCTGCAGGGCCAACGTCTCTTGCTCATCGGTTTGCCAGTGCTGCAACTTTTCCCAGCCCTGCACCAGCGCATCATGGGCAGGCTCAATATAAGTGCTGCCGCTGGCATCCTGCCCCTGGACGAGTAATCGAGCTGCCGTAAAGCGCTGAATCACAGCCTCGACCCGCTGGCTTTCAGGGTCAGGATAGATTAATTCGGAATCGAGCACTCGTCTGCGGGCGGCTTCTCCCCCGCTAATGGTGATCATCCGCAGCATGACGTGGCGAACTGTACTTGCATAAGCGGGATCATCAGCGAGTAGTTGGTGATACTCCTGGTCGGCCCGCTGGGTGAGCGACCCCACAACGCCGCCCAAGGCTTTGTAATCCTCTGCCGTTAACGCCCGATTGTCGCTTTGCCGCTTCACATACTTGAGGTACAGCTCACTGAGGGTAAAAGATAGTAACGGCAGTGCCCCCGGCATTTGCACCACTTCGTTGATGATGCGATCGACCAGGTCGTGAGGCTCAAAGTAAATGACCCGTTTAATAGCTGGGCCTTCGATTGCCTGCCGCAGTTCTTCTTGAGTCATCGGCGGCACGATGAATCGGCTCTGCATCCAGCTAAATTGCAGGATTGATGACAAAAATAAAGGCTCGAAGTCAGAGCGCAGCGTGAGGATTAGCCGCAGATTTGTGGGAGCACTGGCGATCGCCCCCTTCAATAAACTCAAAAACTGCTGGCGCTCCTCTTTATCGCGGCAGAGGGTAATCAGTTCTTCAAACTGATCAATCACCAGCAGCAGCCGGACGTTTGGGTAAAGCCTTTTCCACAGGGCGGCGATCGCAGCAAGTTGATTTGGAGACTGCTGCAATGCATCTCTGAGGCTGGGCGATCGCCCTTCTCCCTCTGGCGCTGGCGGAGATTCGGCGTTTAGCTGATCCAGGGGCAGGGCGTAGCGCTTCAAAAGGGACTGCAACGAGCTAGCCAGGGATTGGAGGGGCGATTCTCCGGGCCGCACGACGGGCAGAATTTCCCACTTGGAGTGGCCTGAGTCTTGCAGGCAGGGAATCAAACCCGCTTTTACCAGACTCGACTTACCCGTGCCCGATGCGCCCAGGACTACCGCCAGTGGGTGCTCATTCACAAAAGTCTGGAGCTGCTGGATCAAATAGCTTCTGCCGAAGAACAGGTCAGCGTGCTCCGGCTCAAACGACTCCAGGCCGCGATAGGGATTGTTGCTGGCGTCCAGGGGCGGTGCGTCTGGTAAGTTCAGCTCATGTCCCGGCACCAGAAAAATATACTCGCCTTTGTCGTGTTTTCTCAACTGCCACAGTCCCGGTGTTTGCCGGTGGGGACTGTCTTCGGTGGCAAGCTCGATGCGATCGCGCAAATACAGGTACAGCTCGGTCGCCGTGATCACTCCATCGCCCTGCTGGCCGTTTGGGGAAACGGGCGATCGGTCCGCGGCTCCTTCTAGCGCATCCATCAGCGCCTCGGCAAAGGGGGAGTGCTGCCCGGTTTTACCCTGACCACGGTGATCGGCCAAGGTTTCGTTGAGGATGTCCCAGGCTCGCTGGTCGTAGGCGGCGGAGGTCAGCACCTGCCATGCCGGATCACGAATGAAGCGATCGTACCGCTCCCGGTAAACCACTGGGGCTTCCACCACAATGTCCCGCAGGCTGGACCAGCGGAAGGCACCCGAAAAGCAGCAATCTAAAACGGCCAGCAAATGGCGACAGGGCAGCTCCACCAGGGCATCGTGCAGCTCCAGCATGGACAGCAGAGTATCGCTATCTCCAGAGGCGGCATCCTGGGGCACCAGGTATCCGGCAGGGCCATTTTCATTGTTTAGAGCAACGCCGTGACCCGCGAAGTAAAAGAGCAGGCGATCGCCCGGTTCAATCTCGTTTGATAACTTTTGCAGCAGTTGCTTAAGCTTGGCCAGGGTGGCGTTTTGATTAAGCAAAAGGCGCACTTGATAGCCGTGCTGGGTGGTGAGCAGGTGGGCGATCGCCTCTGCATCGGGGGCAGCGGTTTTAAGTGGCGAAATGCCATTGTCATAGTTGTTAATGCCAATGACAATGGCCAGACTGTGGGTGAATTCTGACGACGTCATGGTAGATACTTTGGGGGCTTATGCTTAAGCTACCGAATGAGCATTCCTACTCCGGAAAAGCCCCCTTGAAAGTAACCTGGTGTTACATGAACATCAGCTTTTCCGTAATTCAAACGGTCTTTATTTGGTATAAATCCTGCACAGGTGTTTCTTTCCTGGAATGAAAGTGGACTACGAAACTCTGGGCAACTTAGGAAAGTAGTTCGCAGGATATTAGAATTGCCATGCCCGTAAATCGAATCAGTACCACTTTTTCTTTGACATCCTCAAGTTTTTCACTTACTGTGCTGCGGACGCACGACGAGCAGAGCAACTTGACCCGTCGCCCAATCCTCTTTTTCCTCCTCAACTCTCATCTTGCGAGTTTGCACTCGCTGCAGCAAACGACTCAGCCCCGTTGCCGCCTGCCCTCGCGTTGTGGTGGGAGCGGGTGAAGGCGCGTCCAGGTTCCCCTGGGCCAGCAGCCGGGGGTCAAACCCAACCGTGCTGACGATTAGCTTCAGAATATCCTGATACTCCGTGATGCCCTGCTGCCAAAGCTCCTGAGGCAGTGCCGCACGCAATGGTTTTCCTCCCCCCGCCCAGGCTTCCTCACCGGGCCGTAGCCAGACCCCTCCGGCGGGGAATAGGCCGGTCTGCACAGCGAAAAGTTCCGTCAGCACCAGCACGGTACAGTAAAGGGCCTCATTACTGGTATTGGTCAGCTTGATTTGAAAGGTCGGCCTTTGCCACTGTCCCAAAACGTTTCGATACTCCAGCCGAATGGGAGCCGTTTGTATCGGCTGGTCTTGCTGGTAAATTTCCAGGCGCACTGCATCGGGGGGGATGCGACTGGCCGCAGGAGCCGTGAGCTTGAGCAGCAACAGCCAGCGGGCGACGTGCTCCAGCCGATGGGCGATCCGCAGGGCACTTTCGGGATTGAAACCGGCGATCGCACCAGTCAAAGGTCGCTCATCTGCCGCGCGGGTCATCCAGTACTGCCCATCCCGGCTCACCACCCGCAGATCAGCCTCGGCTCGCTGGTCAACTTCGCGGACATATAAGGACATTGGCTGCCCAGCGTGGGGGGCGATCGCCCGCCGAACCAACTCAACCCCCGCTGGCTCCCCTTCGAGATAAACGCCAATGGGCGGCAGCGGCAGGCTGGTGACCACGGCTTTGTAGGTCATTGCTGGGTCTAAAGTCACCTCCCCTGGCAGACGCACCTGACTGAGCTGGGGCAAGACCTCAACTACGCTGGCCTGGGCGATCGCCGCTGACCGCTGCCGCAGCTGCTCGGGAGTGCTGTCGAGGGGAAAGACGGCAAGCTGCGTGGTGTCTTCACCGGAGGAGACGGGAATGCCATGCGCTGCGCCTCCCTCAATTACCCAACCGTAGCTGGTATGGTGGTAGAGGGTGAAATAGGGGCTGTGATGGGCGATCGCCCCACCCAAAAAGGGACGGTCGAGGTCTTCAGGATGGGTCGCTTCTAGCTGGGGGGACTGGCCGGTTACCTGATTGCGAATTAACACATCCGCCCGCTTGAACAAATCCCGATAGGTCAGACTACTATTGGCTTTGCACAGTGTTTCCATCAAGAAGTAGGAGAATGCGCCGTGATGGTTCCCCGCCACAGCGTACTCCTTGGCGGTTTCGCTTTCATGGCAGGCCGCCAGCAGCACGTGCCGTCCCTGGGATAAGGTCGAGCCTGCTAGATTCTCCCCTGGAAAACTCCGCGTTAGCTGGGGAGCTGCGCTGGTCTCGAACGGGACGAGATAGCTGCTCAGGGGGCGATCGCGCGGATCGGGCGAAACATACCGGACGCGCACCTCCGGCAGTTCTTCACGGGTGCCCGAGCCGGAATGGCAGCAGTCCAGAATGACGGTAATTTGTGGCCCTTTGTCGGCTACCTCCGCAATCAATTGCGCCAGTTCTTTATCAGCCAAATCCCAGCTACCATCGGTGCGGCTATCCCAGCACACCAGGGTTTCGTATCGCCGATCGGGTTCGAGTTGCCACCATCCCGGTGGCGCTTCTTGCCAGGAGCCATGACCGCTGTAGGCAAAAAGAACGACATCGTCTTTGCTCGCCTGGCTGAGGTGGTGCCGAAACCCATCGATCACGGCCTGGCGCGTGGCGGCTCCATTTCGCAGGGTCTGTAAATGAAGCTCATATCCGTCCCGATTGACTCGCTTAGAAAGGTAAGTTGCGATCGCCGCTACATCACTGACGCAACCTTTCAAGGAGGTAACCGAAGCAGGATATTCGTCGATGCCAACCAGTAGTGCATACAGGTGTTGTGTCATTTGTCTCACCCGCTCAGCGGCAAAGTACCACCTTGCGTGCTCCAGCGCTTCTGGCGTTGATTCTAGTTGTTGTTTCTCAAATGTGACAACATCTGTTATTTCCAGCGGTTTAGCAATCTCATCGAGAGCATGGGGAACGATGACGAACTTGCCACCGGTTAGTCACCGAGAAACGACTACCTGCTTCAAAGCGCCCTAACCCACATTTGGGCACGATCGGCCACCAGATACTCCTAACCGTGCGCTACAGTGATGCTAGTGCGGTGAGAACGAACATGAGTATCTTTACGGTGCGATCGCTCAAAAAAGACTTCGGCGTCAAGGAGATTTTGCGGGACGCCAGCTTTAGCATCGAGGCCAACGACAAGGTGGGCTTGATTGGTACCAACGGGTCGGGAAAGTCTACCCTGCTCAAAATCTTGGCAGGGATGGAGCCAAGGGATGGGGGCGAAATCCTAATTAACGCCAGTGTGCGGGTGGTGTACCTGCCCCAGCAACCAGAGATGGAGGGCGATCGCACCGTTCTAGAACAGGTATTTGCCGACGCGGGCGAGCAGATGACCCTGGTGCGGCAGTATGAGGAACTGTCCCACCAGATGGCC
>JAYKGU010000090.1:0-7201 GCA_035285585.1 Synechococcales cyanobacterium | reverse complement strand
GTTGGCCACTATGGGAGGCTGATCCGCAATCTTGAATTACCTGGTTGTTTCTCATCAGTCTACCCATGTTGCTCAATCGCATTCAGATCCTTAGTGCTGCTTTGCTGGCATCCAGTCCACTGGTGCCGCTGGTGTTCCATCAGGCTGGCCAGGCCCAGATGCCCGAACCGGAGGCGATCGCCATTCAGTTCGCCAGTCGGGTGGGAGATATGCCCTTCTCCTGTGGCTCCAGCTACCCTGGCCTGGGCACGGCAAACACCACCGTCGCCGCTACGGATTTTCGCTTCTATGTCTCTGACGTGGCTTTGATTGATGCCAGCGGGCGGGTCGTTCCCCTGGTTCTGGAGCAGGACGGCAAGTGGCAGTACCAAAACGTGGCCCTGCTCGACTTTGAAGACGGGACAGGGGCTTGCGTCAATGGCACCAGCGAAACCCGCACCCAGGTCACCGGCACCGTGCCCCCCGGAAACTACACGGGCGTAATGTTTACCCTGGGGGTACCGTTCGACCTGAACCACAATGATGCCACCCTGGCCCCTTCCCCCCTCAACCTGACGGCCCTGTGGTGGAACTGGCAGGGGGGCTACAAGTTTGCACGCATTGATTTGGAAAACCAGGCCATGGTGTCCAGTGCGGGACTGCGGCAGCACAACGGTGACCAACCCCATAATCAGCCCCACGGCAACTCCCATGATGACCACCTGGGGCCACATGGCGATAGTCAAGGCTTTCTCATTCACCTGGGCAGCACAGGCTGTGAGCTGGAAGGGGATAACCAGCAGCCCACTACTTCCTGTCGCTATCCCAATACTTCAACGCTGGTTTTTATGGACTTTGATCCGGTCAACCAGTTTGTGGTGGCGGATCTGGCGGCGTTGGTGGCCGACAGTAACCTGGAGCAGAACGAGCCTGATACGCCGCTGGGCTGCATGTCTTCCCCGGATGATGGCGACTGTGCTGGAATTTTGCACAACTTTGGCATTCCCCACGGCGACCAACCCCCTGGTGGACAAACTTTCTTTAGAATTGAGTGAGTAGGAAAGGCAGGAGGGGGAAGGTAGAAGGCAGAAGGGGGAATGGTGGGGCGAGTAGGTCGGTGGATGGCGCTGATAATTTGTGGGTTGATGGCCTTTGGTTTGGCCGTTGGCTTGAATGCAGTGATGGCGATCGCCCCATCCCCAAATTCCACGGCGGCCCAACCGGCTTCCTATGATTGGGAGATTCCCGACTGGCTACCCCGTCCGGTGGTGCCTGCAGACAATCCCATGTCTGCCGAAAAGGTGGAGCTGGGAAGGCACCTGTTCTACGACCCACGCCTGTCAGTGACAGGGGAGTTTTCCTGTGCCTCCTGCCACGACCAGTCCCTGGCCTTCACCGACGGCAAGCCAGTGTCCATCGGCGCAACCGGCGAGGCCCACCCCCGCAACGCCATGAGCCTTACCAATATCGCCTACAGCTCGGTGCTCACCTGGGCCAATCCGCTGATGCAAGATTTGGAAACCCAGCTACTGGTGCCCTTGTTTGGCGAGCATCCCGTGGAGATGGGTTTGGCAGGGCGGGAGCAAGACCTGCTGACCATGCTGCGGGACGATCCCGACTATGCTCGCCGCTTTGCTGCGGCCTTTGCTGAGGACGCGGAGCCGATTCGGCTTGAGAATTTGGCAAAGGCGATCGCCAGCTTTGAGCGCACGTTAATTTCCGCCCAATCCCCCTACGATCGCTATCGCTACGGTAGGGATGCCACCGCCATTTCTGCATCCGCCAGGCGGGGGGAAGCCCTGTTTAACAGCGAGCGGCTGGAATGCTTTCACTGCCACGGTGGCTTCAACTTTTCCGATTCGGTGATGCACGAGCGGCTGGCCTTTCGAGAAGTAGGCTTTCACAATACCGGCCTTTACAATCTGGACGGCAATGGGGCCTATCCGCCCGACAATACGGGCATCTATGAAATCACCCACGACCCGGCTCACATGGGCCACTTCAAAGCCCCCACCCTGCGCAACATTGCCCTCACCGCCCCCTACATGCACGACGGCAGCATCGCCACCCTGGAGGAAGCCATTCAGCACTACGCTGCCGCTGGCCGCACGATTCCCTCCGGAGCATACGCCGGGGTGGGTAGCGAAAACCCTTTGAAAAGCATTTTTGTGGTGGGGTTTGAGCTGACCGACCAGGAGCAGGTCGACCTGCTGGCGTTTTTACACAGCCTCACCGATGAGACGTTCATCCAGAATCCAGCCTTTGGAAATCCCCATGGAGATCCTATCGTCGGGAACCCCAGCGCTCCCCCAACCGTCAGTTCAACCCGTGCTAAATCTTCAGTGGAGTAAAACAGGCACAGCAAAGCACAGGCTGTTGTCTGGCCAGTTGTTTACACATCGCAATGTTTGACAGGCCGTCTTTTGACAGCTTCCAGGGTGATCCTTGAGGATGGAAAAGATTTTTTTGATTACTGGGAGATTTGTTTTGAAAACGATTGTGTCTGTCATTGTGGCGATCGCCCTCACATTCCTGTTGATGACTCCGACCGCCTCTGCTGCCGATCTGGCAAACGGAGCCAAAGTATTTTCGGCCAACTGTAACGCCTGCCACCTGGGCGGGAAAAACGTTGTCAATGGGGCAAAAACCCTGAGTAAGCCCGACCTTGAGAAGTACGCCATGCTTGATCTGGAAAAGATTAAGACTCAGGTAACCAACGGCAAGTCTGCCATGCCCGCTTTCAAGGGGCGGTTGAATGCGGCCCAAATTGAAGACGTATCGGCTTATGTGCTCGACAAGGCCGAGAAAGGTTGGTAAAAAGCGTCCGGTTGGGGTGTTCTTTCTGGCTACGTCCAAGCCTGGGGATAAACCAGGGGCTTAGTCTGGCATGAATGGAACACCCTTTTTTGTCTAAGGTAGGTCAGCACAATTAAATTCATGTCAGAAAACCGGGGAAGTGCCCCGGTGGGGCGCTCCCCCGGTTTTCTAACCTTCGTTTTTCAATGCAGTTCCACTTATCCAATTGGGTAATTGCTCATGGCCTTTCTTTGTCGATGTTTCATGCAAGTTGCCCTGGCGATCGCCCTTGCTCTTGTCCTGGGGCTTCCTGCCCCTGCCCTGGCGCTATCCCTCAGCGGTCTGGAGCAATCACCGGCTCAAGTGGAAAACCACATAGATAGCGTGTTTCACCAGGGGGTATCAGCCTTTCAGAAGCAGGATTATGCCCAGGCCCTCCAGGCGTTTACCCAGGCCATTGAACAACAGATCCGTCCCGGTGCCGCCTATGGCAACCGCTGCCTGGTGTATTTGCAGCTCAATGATGCTCTCAAGGCGATCGCCGACTGTACCCAAAGTCTTCACTACCATCCCAATCATTCAGAAGCCTACCTCAATCGGGGTTTGGCCCACTATCGGCTGGCTCAGTATGCCGACGCGATCGCTGACTATGACCACGTCCTCCAGGGCAACCCCAGGGACTATCGGGCGCTTTACAACCGGGGGCTGGCCCATGCGAGCATGGGAAACTATGGGGAAGCGATCGCCGACTACGATCAATCCATCATCGTCCGTCCAGACTTGCCTGCGGTTCAAATAGCCGCCATCTATGATGATCGGGGCGTTGCCCATCTGTCTCTGGGGAAACCAGAACAGGCCATGGCCGACTTTACTCAGGCGATCGCCCTGGATGGGTTGGATACGCGGGCCTACTTCAATCGCGCCTGTGTGTGCCACCAGATGGGCCATGAACACGCCGCCCTACGCGACTTTGATCAGGTCATCGCCCTTAACGCCCACCATGCAGAAGCTTACTTTAACCGGGGCGTCATCCACTATCAGGAAGGCCGCATCAGTGCGGCCCTGACCGACTTGCACCGGGCAGCCCACTGTTTCTCTCAGCAAGACAATTGGGCGGCCTATGACCAGGTGATGAAGATCGTTGCCCAAATTCAGTTAGAGCAGTCTACCATCGGCTAGTAACACCCCCTTGACCCCTGCTGACCCCTGACTCATGCCTGAAGCCATGCTTGATTTACTGCTCATCGCCAGCCTCGGTTTCCTCGGTAGTTTTGGTCACTGTATCGGCATGTGTGGCCCGATTACCGTGGCCCTGGCACTCTCGCAGCGATCGCCCGGTTCCCCATCCCGCTATCAGCAGCTCTGGTTTCACGGCCTGCTCAACCTGGGGCGAGTGGTGAGCTATGCCCTGGTGGGGTTAGCCATCGGGGCGCTGGGGTCGGTGGTGGTGGCCGGTGGCCAGATGGCGGGGGTGGGCAGCGACCTGCGCCGGGGCATTGCCATCCTTTCAGGTCTGCTGCTGATCTGGTTTGGCTTGGTGCAGATTAACCCCGCCCTGCTCCCCAAAATTCCCCTGCTCAACCCCATGGCCCAGGGCAACCTCCACGAACGGCTCACCCAGGCGATGACCCGCCTATCCCTGCAACAGGCCTGGTGGACGCCCCTGCTGCTGGGAATGGTGTGGGGGCTGATTCCCTGCGGCTTCCTCTACGCGGCTCAAATTAAGGCAGCGGAGGCCGCCAGTATCGGCTACGGCAGCCTGACCATGCTGGCATTTGGCCTGGGCACCCTGCCCACCATGCTGGGGGTGGGGGTGATGAGTGGCTGGCTCAGTCGCGATCGCCGCAGTCAGCTCTTTCGCCTGGGGGGGTGGATTACTCTGCTGATCGGCATCCTCACCGTGTTGCGCACGGGCGACCAGATGGTCGATTACACAGGCTACGGGGCGCTGATTTGCCTGATGCTGGCCCTGGTGGCACGGCCCATCAGCCGCCTCTGGCCGTTTCCCCTGCGGTATCGGCGGGCCTTTGGGGTGGGAGCCTTTGTGCTATCGGTGGCCCATCTGGTCCACATGCTGGAGCATAGCTGGGGCTGGAATATCCAGGCGCTGGCGTTCATGCTGCCCCAGCACCAGTGGGGGGTGGCCCTGGGGGTGGGCGCACTGGCCCTGATGGCCCCTCCGGCCCTGACCAGCTTCGATCGCGCCCAAAAATGGCTCGGCCCCTACTGGCGACGGCTCCACCTGCTGTCGATTCCGGCGCTGCTGCTGGCCGCCCTCCACTGTCTGCTGGTGGGGTCGCACTACCTGGGACGGGTGCAGTTCACCTGGGTCAACGGGATGATGATCGGGCTGCTGGCGATCGCCCTGGTGGTTATTTTTCTGGTGCGATCGCCCCAATTCTGGTCGTGGTTGTCTTTAAAGGAGTTCTATGTTCCGCCAATTTCACCGAAATCAAGTTCAGGGCAATCCCATGCCGCAAAATCCTGCAAAAGTATTCACTAGCGTGCTGGTGGGGTGGCTGCTGTTCACCGCTCCGGCGATCGCCCACACGGTTGAAGTATCGGGCAATGTGGGCGGCACTCTCCATATTGAACCCAACGACACCCCCCGCGCCGGTGAACCTCATCTCACCTGGTTTGCCCTCACCCGTCGGGGCGGGCGTTCCATTCCCCTATCCGCCTGCAACTGTGAACTGGCGGTCTATGCCCAACCCTACCGCCCCGGCGATGCCCCCATTGCCCAACCCAGGCTAAACGCCATTGCGGCGGAAGGCTACAGCGGCATTCCAGGAGCCGATATCACCTTTCCCCGTGCTGGTGGCTATGAGCTGGTTCTCCAGGGGCGTCCGGTGGTGGCAGGTGATTTTGCCCCGTTTGAGCTGCGGTTTTCGGTGACGGTTGCCCGGTAAATTAGGCCACCCCCAGCAGCAGGGTCACAAAGGTTTCGTTGTGAAACTGGGCTTCGCTAGCGGGGCGCAGGGGAGCGATTTCTCCATAAGTATAAAAACCGGCACAGACTACGCCTTTGGGCAGGTCAGACTGGAGAACCTGGTACTCTTCCTTCGCTCTGGTTCCCAGCGTATGCATCCGTCCAGTACAGGAAAAGAGCAGCGCTACTGCGGGCTGACTGCCGGGATAGTTCGCCAGCGCCTGCTCAATGGAGAGGCGCACAGAATCTACGATTTCATCCCGGCTGGCCCGCACCACCTGAATCGTCGCCTGGAGCGGAATATCTGCAAAAAAGGTAATGCTACCCGAGACGTCGTCATAGGCCCCATTGGAAGTTCGCATATACCAGCTTTCGCAATTAGGCTCAAAAACGGCCAGTCGATAGGACGGCGAGGGCCGAATTTCCCCTAAATAGTTTCGGTAAAATGCCAGGGCGGGCTGACCATCCACCTCATAGAGCACATTTCCAGCCACCTTGGTGGCGGTGCCCTTTTTGCCAATCGGTGTCCAGCCACTTGATACCCCGTGCCCCCAAAGCACCGGGCCTGAAAGCAACAACACCGGCAGGGCATTGCTCAAAACCTCCTGGCCAAAAAACTGATAGGTTTGCTTAAACTGCCACTGGTCGCAGGTGGTGCCGCCGACGATGGGAACGGTCGCCCCCAGGGCCTGCTGCAGCCCTTTTACAATAGCGAGACCGCTGGTGGTCAGGCTTTCGGGGGTTGTGATGCAAAGAACCGCAGGGCTGGGGAGATGGGCCTGGGCCGATTGCACCGTCTGCTGGGCGATCGCCACCGGATCTGTAGAAACCTGCCGCCCCACCGCCGCCCGAAAGGCGATTTCATCGGAGCAGAACAGGCAGAGGACGAGGGAGTCTTGCTGAAATTCCAGAACCGACGAGAGTTCACCATCGGTCGTTCCCCCAATGAGCTGAAGACCGGGGAAGGTTTGATTAATGCGCTGGAGGATGGCACCGTGGTCAAAGTCCAGGGCCGCCAGCACGATCCCAGCCTGGGGTTGGGTGTCTCCTAATGCTGATAGGCACTGTTCGAGAACTTCGGCGATCGCCACCCGGGTTTCGGGGTCATTGCTGTGGCCGACAACTGCTTTGAACATTACATCACTTCAGCACCCTCACGCTGTAAAACTCAGTGGGGTTCTCTCTGGATAATATTCCGTTATGCCGGAGTAACTAAATAGATTTAACCTGTATTCACAAACAAAATTCTTAAGGGGCTTTGAAACGGGCGATCCGTTCCGGCTCCCCTTTTTCCTTGATGGGATCAGGGGCCTGGCGATCCCCCCACCTCCCTTTTTAAGGGAAACGGGAGCCAAATTCCCCCTTTTCAAGGTAGGGCTGATTCATTCTAGGAGTAGAAATTTTAAGCTAAGAGAGGAGACTGTAAGTACCCGGTTATCGTCACTATGACCTTAATTGATGCTCTAAAAACCGTTCCCGACCACCGTCGCGGTGCAG